>JAIXTB010000153.1 GCA_027484385.1 Neisseriaceae bacterium
ACTCTGGCGCTCGCCAAACAGCAGCCAGCCCGGCTGCGCTGCGGCCAACTGCTGGCGCGCGCGCAGGTGGCTGCGCAGCCCGGCCAGGCCCGTACCATTACCGATGAGGATAAGCGGGCGCGTGGCGTTGTCGGCCAGGCGGAAACGGCGGTGCGGGCGGATGCGCAGGCTCAGCGGCTCGCCCAGCGCCAGGGTCTGGGTAAGATGCTGCGAGGCCAGGCCCACCTGCCCCTGCTCGCCCACCCGCACGCGCACCAGCAGCTGCAAGCTGCCGTCCGCCGGAATCGAGGCAATCGAATACTCGCGCGGCCGGCCCGGCTCGGCCGGCACCTGCACTTCTACCAGGTCGCCGGACTGCCACGGCGGCAGCGCGCCGCCATCGGCCGGGCGCAGCGCCAGGTGATAGGTAGCCGCACCGCAGCTGCCCTCGTTCAGGCAACGGCGCTCTACCAGCTGCCACTGGCCAAAGGGACCGGGCACCGGCAGCAAGGGCTGCGCGGCCAGCGCCGTATCCTGCAAGCCAGCCAGCTCGGCCAGCTGGTGCTGCCAGGCGGCCAGTGCCACCTCGTCCAGCGCGTCTACATCGATACGCGGGTACAGCGGCTGGGCGCCGCTATCGGCCAGCCAGCTATCCAGCGCGCGGCCAAAGGCGCAGAACTGTGCGTAGCGGCGATCGCCCAGCGCCAGCACGGCGTATTGCAGCCCGGCCAGTGCGGCAGGGCTGGCAAGGTTGGCCGCAAAACGGCGCGCCATATCGGGCGGCTCGCCCTCGCCTGCCGTACTGGCCACCAGCAGCAGGCGGCTGGCCTGCTGCAGCGCGGTGATATCCAGTTGCGCCAGCGACAGGCATTGCACCTGCACACCTGCCGCCTGTAGCGTAGCCACGGTTTGCTGTGCCACCGCCTCGGCCTGGCCACTTTGGCCGGCATAGGCCACCAACAGCGGTGCTGCCACCGTGGCAGCCTGGCGGCTACTGCGCCACTGGCGCCAGGCCGCTACGCAAACACCGGCGTAAGCCAACCCCAGGCCGGCGGCCCAGATCAAGCGTGCTTGTTCCATTATTGTTCTTCCATCATGTCCAGAAAGGCGCGGCTGTAACGCGCCTGTAGCTGCTCGCCATCGCGCAGCAAAAAGGCAGCGGCCAGACCTTGCTGATCGGCCAATGCCATGCCGGCCTGCGGCCCCAGCACCGTCAACGCGGTAGACCAGGCATCAGCAGCCATGCAGTCGGCGTGGATCACCGTGACCGACGCCACGCCTCGTACTGGCTGGCCGCTACGCGGGTCCAGCGTGTGCGCGCAGCGCTCGCCCTGGTGCCAGAACACTTTCAGGTAGTCGCCCGAGGTAGCCACCGACAAACCGTGCAGCGCCAGCCGTGGTGCGGCCAACCCTGCGCCCTGGCTATCGTCCGGCAGCGCCAGCGCGACCCACCACGGCTGGCCGTCCGGCTTCATGCCCTCGCCGCGCAGCTCGCCGCCCACTTCCACCAGAAAATGGCGGTAGCCATACAGGCGCAGGTAGCGCGCCAGCAAATCCACGCTAAAGCCTTTGGCCACCGACGACAGGTCCAGCTGTACGCCGCCCGGCTGCAGCACGCGGCGGTTGGCCGCATCCAGCTGCAGGTCTTGCCAGCGGCACTGCGCCAGCAGCGCGGCGGCCTCTCCCGCCGATGGCGGCACAAAACCGGGGGCGTCGTAGCGCGGGGCGGGGCCGAAGCCCCAGCGGTTGACCAGCGCGCCGGCCGCCGGGTTGTAGGCACCGCTGCTGGCCGTGGCCACCTGCAGCGCATAGTGCAGCACGGTGTAAAAACCGCCCGGCAGCGTGTGCCAGCTACCCGCAGCGGCACGGTTAAAGCGGCCCAGATTGGAGCCCGCTTCCCAGTGACTCATCTCGGCCACCACGCCATCCAGCTGCTGCTGCAGGCCGGCGGCGAGAAAATCGGGGATATCGCCATCGATCGCCACCAGCACTTGCCAGCTGGTGCCCATGCTGTGGCCGGCAAAGCGCACCACTTGGGCAGTGGCCGGCGGACAAGCCGGGTCGATATGGCGCGGAATCAGGATGGCGCTCATGCGGTTTTTTCGCTCTTTCAATGTCAAGCGGCAGGCTCAGGGCCTGCCGGGTTACAACGGGTAAAGGGCATCGCACACGGCCTGCCCGGCTAGCGTGTTACGGCAGCACTTCCAGCGTAGCGGTGTAGCTGGCGCGGAACGGCGGCATAGCCGGTGGCATGCCGGACGGCGCGCCCTGGCCAGGCTTGCCGGCTACCGGCGGCTGGCCGCCTTGCGGCATATCGTCGCGTTTGGGCCAGCTGGCGTTGACCCAGTACATGCCACCCTGTTTCCAGCTCACCTTGATCTCGCCTTTGGCATCGGTGGTGTACACCTGCTCGTCCAGCAGGCCGCTGTGGCGCACGCCGCCGCGCACCACGCTCACCGGCATACCGGCCAGCGGCTTGCCGTCCATCAGCAGGCGGAAGCTGCTCTTGTCACCGGCAAACAGCTCGTTGGGGTGGCTGATGGCTTGCAGCTCCAGGCCCTTGCCAACCGGCTGTTGCACGCCGTTGCTCGGCTTGCCCGCAGTCACAAATGTCTCGATGCGGCTCACGCTGAGCGACTTGCTCACGTCGGTGGCACCGGCCGGGATCTGCTGGTCGATGGTGGCCGGGGTGCCGCGCACGCGTTTTACTTCGTTGCCCAGCTTGTAGCTGGCCATGGCACCTTCGCTCACCAGCGAAACACGGTAGCTGCCCTGCTGTTTCAGCTCGATATCAAAGCTGTTGCGAAAGCGGCTGCTGGTGATGTTTTGCGGGTTTACCGCCGCGCCATCGGGGCCGGTAATGGCGAGGCCATCCAGCTTGAGTGGCTGGTGCTCAAAGTCGAACAACGCTTCGGACACGGCAGCGTCCACGGTCACCCACGGCTTGTCGCCTTCAATGGCGCCGGCAGAGGGCAACAGCCAGCCACGGTGCGCCTGGGCGGTAAGCGATACCAGGGCCAGGGCGGCCAGGGCAATGATTTTCTTGTTCATGGCGGGTCGTCCTGCTTATTTGGCGGTAACGGTAATCTTGCCCAGCTCGCCCTTACCCTGGGCGCTGGTTTGCTGCTCGCCCTTGGGCGGCCATTGCAGTGGCACGCGTACCAGCTCGCGGCCACCGGCTTCACGCGCTACCTCTACCACCACCTGGTAGGCGCCCGGTGCAAGCTTGCCCAGCACCGATTTATTGTCGGCAAACACCAAGGTGTGCTCGCCCGGCGCACGGGTGGCGCTGGACACGCCGTCTACCGGCAGGGTCAGCTCGCGGCCGCTCTTGCGCCACCACTGGCGCATGTCGTTTACCCACTTGGTACCGGCGTTGTCTTTCTTTTTCATGTCGTACCACACCGACAGGTTGCCGGCGAACTGCTGGTCGGCGGTTTCCAGCCACATGGCCAGATAAGGGCGGTGGTACTCGGCCACATTCAGCTGCGGCAGTTCTACTTTCACGGCCAGGTTGGCCGCCATGCCTGGTGCGGCGGCAGACGCCAGCGCCAGCGCCACGGGGTAACGGTATTTCATGCTCAAACTCGCTAGGAGGGGGGTGGATAAAGTGCAGCCGGGGCTGCAATGCAAAATCGGGTTAAAACAGCCGCGGGTCGTACGGCGCCCGTAACGGCAACTGCGGGCTGCCCAGCAAGGCCGCACTGAAGCCGGCGCCCAACGGCAGCGGCGTGGCGTCTGCCACAGCGGACAGGATGGCTTCTGCCCCTGCGCTTATGCGCTC
>JAIXTB010000050.1 GCA_027484385.1 Neisseriaceae bacterium
AGCCGTTAGCGAGGGGCGAGTTCGGCGGCGCCTGGGGCGTGCCATTTTGACCGGGGTTTCGAGCAGCCCCGGGTTGCGGGGGAATGAAAAGGGGGCGGCAATCCGCCCCCTTTCCCGTCGGCCGGGTGGAACCGGCGTGTAAACAGTGTCCGCATCGCGGACTCACTAGCACTTCTGAACACAACAAATCCCTAGCCCAAAAAACGCCAGTCAGCGTTGGCTGACTGGCGTTACGGCGCGGGGCCGGGTATTTGTCCGTAATACAGGCTGCTGCTTATTCTTCGTGCATCAGCGCGTGTTCGATCTCGGAAAACGCTTTCGGCACCCGCACAAAATTCAGCGAGGTACCCAGGCGGCGGGCGATGGTCGAGGTGGAGAACAAGCCGCACACCTCGTAGTGGCCGCTGGCTTCGTTGTGCTCGACCACCAGCGAATGCTGGCGACCCAGGTCTTTCATGGTGGCCACCACGTGGCCCACGGTGGAGCGGCTGATATCGGCCAGGTTCAGTGCTTCCAGCTGCTTGCGCGGCGTCATCACATCGGCCACCACAATCTCCTTATGGCGCTTGCCGTGTTCGTGGATCTGCTTCAGCGGGCGCTCGCCCAGCACGTCGGTGGCGGTAAGCAGGCCGGCAAAGCTGCCGTCGGCGTCGGTGACAAACAGCAGGCGGATACCGTGGCTCACCATGCGGGCGTGGGCGTCGTCCAGCAGCGCGTCTTCGTTGATGCTGATGGGGTCGATCACACGCAGGTCGGTCATCACTTCGGTGGCCGGGCTTTTCAGCGTGACCTGGCGCTGCGGGCGCTGCTCTACATGAATCAGGTCGGTTTGGGTAGGCAGGCTGAGCGTTTGCAGGGCGTGGTATTCCATGGTGGTTCTCCTCTTCGCGGGTGCCGCCATCGGGCTGGATGGCCACACCCCGGGATTGTCTTGCCGCCTGGGGTGGCGGGGGGCCGGGCAAGCTTTTTCACTCCCCTTTGCTTGCCGGTACTTTTATCTAAGCACACGGCGAGCAAATGCACAGCTTTTTTATGCAAGCATCGGTAACGGTTTGTTATGGATCAGGCCATCCATACCACAGCATAAACAAAAAAAACCGCCCCGGAGGGCGGTATCAGTGATGGAGTATTGCACGATGAAACACGGTTAACCGGCCATGACGGCCTCGACTTCGTCAGCAGTCCGGGCAATGTGCTCGCCCAGCACGCGGCTGCCGTCGGCGGTGACCAGCACGTCATCCTCGATGCGGATGCCGCCAAAGTCGCGGTATTCGTTGAAACGGGCGTAATTGATGTACTGCGCGTGGCGGCCCTCGGCTTGCCAGGCGTCGATCAGCGCCGGGATAAAGTAAATGCCCGGCTCCACGGTAATCACCATGCCGGCCAAGAGCGGTTTGCCCAGGCGCAGGTAGCCCAGGCCGAACAGCGGGCTGCGCTCGGTGCCATCGCCATAGCCCACCAGGTCTTCGCCCAGGCCTTCCATATCGTGCACGTCCATGCCGATCTGGTGGCCCAGGCCGTGCGGGAAGGCAATGGCGTAGGCGCCGCTTTCCACAATGGCGTCGGCGTCACCGTGAAAGAAGCCCAGCGCGCTCATGCGTTCTACCATCACACGGGCGGACAGTTTGTGGATGTCCAGGTAGCGTACGCCGGGGCGGATAGCGTCGATAGCGGCCAGCTGCATGGCCAGCACGGTGTCGTACAGCTCGCGCTGGCGCGGGCTGAACTTGCCGCCCACCGGAATGGTGCGGGTGATATCGCTGGCGTAGCCGCCGCCACTGGCGGCGCCGGTGTCGTTGACGACCAGGTCACCGGCCTGCAGTACCTGGTTATGGTGGTGGTTGTGCAGCACTTCGCCGCGGCGCGAGAAGATGCTGGGGTAAGCCAGCTGCCAGTCGTGGCGGCGCACGATGCCTTCCATTTCGCCGACGATAGCGTGCTCCAGCACGCCGGGGCGGGCGGCGCGCATGGCGGCCAGGTGGGCGTCGCGGGTCACTGCCAGCGCGGCTTCCATCTCGGCAATTTCTTCGTCACCCTTGATTTCACGCAGGCTCACCACGGCGCGGGTCAGCGCCTCGCTATAGCCTTGCTGCGCGGCGTGCGGGGTGGCGTCCAGCAGGCCGGCCAGCGCCAGCACGGTTTCACCACGGTAGGGCTGCAGATAGTGCACGGCACGGCCGGCAGCGCGGGCGCTGGCCAGTACAGCGGCCAGATCGGCGTAGGGCTGGCTGCGGCCAACCTGGGCGCGAGCGGCGCGCTGGGCCAGCGTGGGTAGCTCGCCGGTCCATACGATATCAGCCACGTCCGGCTCGTTGCCAAACAGCGTGGTGTCGCCGCTGGCGGTGTCCATCACCCCGGCCAGGCCCGGCTCGTTCAGGCCAAAGAAGTAGCGGAACGAGCTGTCCTGCACAAAGGGGAAAATGTTGTCGCGGTAGTTCATTGGCGAATCAACATTGCCCAGGAACAGGATCAGGCTATCGGGCAGCAGGGCAGCAAGCTTGTCGCGGCGCTGCTGGTAGATGGCGGGCTGGAACATGGTGGCTTCCGGTGGTGAGCGGTGAAGCCAGCATTTTTGTATACAATCGCCTATTTGTATAGAAAAACAGGCCAACACTCAGCGAATGTGGCCTGTGCAGTGGCAGCATTGCCACTTTTCAGCGTTTGGCGCGGCTTTCGCGGCAGGATGTAGCGCCTGTGGCCGGCTTGGGCAGCTGCCAGCGCAGCAGCAAGCTTACCGCCACACCGGCCAGCAGCGCCCACAACGGTGCGCCGATACCGGCAAAGCTGACGCCCGACGCGGCCACCACAAAGGTGAGCAGCGCCGCCTCGCGCTGGGTATCGCTAGCCAGCGCCGCCGACAGCGAACTGGCCAGCGTGCCAAACAGTGCCAGCGCCGCAGCGGCCATCACCAGCGCCTTGGGCAGCACCAGCAGCAGCGCCACCAGAGCGCCACCCAACAGCGCCACCAGAATGTAGCAGCAGGCGGCCACCACGCCGGCTTTCCAGCGCTGGGTGCGGTCCGGGTGGGCTTCGGGGCCGGTGCACATGGCGGCGGTAATGGCGGCCAGCACCACGCCGTGGCAGCCAAACGGTGCCAGCAGGGCCGATACCCCGCCCAGCGCGCTCACCGGCACCCGCGCCGGGATGTCATAGCCATCGTTCTTCAGCACCGCCATGCCGGGCAGAAACTGGCCGGTCAGGGCAATCAATGTCAGCGGCAGGGCAATATTGCTCAGGCCAGCCAGCGTGAACACCGGCGTGGTCCACAGCGGGCCGCTGGCGCTATTCGCCAGGCTGGGCGCCGCGGCAAAGCCGCCAGTGGCGGCCAGAAACACCCCGCCCAGTGCCAGCGCACCCATCAGTGCATAGCGCGGCCACAGGCGGCGGCCAGCAAAGAACATCAGCGCCATGGGCAGTACCAGCGCCGCGTGTTCGCGCACGGCAGGTACCAGCTCGGCCACAAAGCGGAACAGGATGCCGGCCAGCAAGGCGGCCGCCAGCGCGGGCGGAAAGCGCTTCATCAGCGCATCAAATGCCCCGCTGATGCCGATCAGCCAGACCAGCAGCCCTGCGATCACGTAGCCGCCCACCGCTTCGGGGTAGCTCACCGTGGGCAGGGCGGCCAACAGCAGCGCCGCACCGGGCGTGGACCAGGCGGTAATGATGGGCATTTTCCAGCGCCACGACAGCCACAGCCCCACCACGCCAGAGCCGATGGACACCGCCCACAGCCAGCTGGCCAGCTCGGCGGCGCTCAGGCCGGCCTGCTGCGCGGCGTGCACGATGATGAGGAAGGGGCCGGTATAGCCAACGGCAATCGTTAGCACACCGGCGATCAGGGTAGACGGGGGTAAGTGTTTAAGCATGCTGTTCTTTCATACAAAGGCTTCCGGGTAGGCCGCCACGGGTGAACCAGCCCCCGCAGGCTGCGCTGCCGTCTGGGCAGCCGCTTGCTGTATGGCCCGCCACAGGCGGCAGGCAGAACAGCACCGGTAAGCGTACTGTACGCGCTGGCCGCGTGGCCTGCCTGCCACAGCCAGCTACAACACACTGGCGCGCCGCGCAGCTGTTCTATATAACAGAGCGATGACCGATACCGCCTACCCCGCCCTCTACCAGCGCATTGCGGCCAGCTTGCAGCAACAGCTGGACAGCGGCCACTACCCGCCCGGCAGCCGCCTGCCGTCGGTACGCACGCTGGCCGCCGAGCACGGCGTGAACGTGCTCACCGCCCTGGCCGCCTACCGCTACCTGGAGCAACAACAGCGCGTGGTGGCCCGCCCGCGTGCCGGCTACTTTGCCGCCCTGCTGCCGCACCCGGCGCCCGGGCGCGGCCAACCTTCGCCGCTGCCGGCGGCGGCCGCGCTGGTCGACCTGAAAAGCCGCATGTCCACCCTGCTGCAGCTGGGGGACGAGCGCATCCACTGGCAGCTGCACATGGCCGAGGCCTCGCCCACGCTGTACCCGTCGGCCGAGCTGGCACGACGGCTGCAAAGCACCCTCACGCGCCAGCCCGGGCTGATTGGCGCCCACCTGCCGGGCGATATCCAACGCCGTCTGTGCCATGGCTTGCAGCGCGTAGCGGCCGAGCGCGGCCTGTCGCTGCAGGCAGACGGCATCCTGCCCTGTCATGGCATTACCGAAGGCATCAGCCTGGCGCTACGCCACCTGACCCGCCCGGGCGATACCGTGGCGGTAGAAACACCGGTGTACTTTGGCCTGCTGCAAACGCTGCAGGGCCTGGGGCTGAAGGCGCTGGAAATCCCCTGCACACCGGATAGCGGGCTCTCGCTGGAGGCGCTGGAGTTCGCCCTGCGCCACGGCCCGGCGGTGAAATGCCTGGTATGCGTGCCGCACTTCCAGAACCCCACCGGTGCGCTGATGCCGGACGAACACAAAAAACGCCTGCTGCAGCTGGCCAGCCAGTACGGGCTGGTACTGATCGAGGACGATGTATTCGGCGACCTGTACTACGGCAGCGAACGCCCCACGCCAATCAAGGCCTGGGACCACCACGATCAGGTGATCTACTGCGCCTCGTTTACCAAAAGCTACGCGCCGTCGCTGCGCCTGGGCTGGGTCGCCGCCGGCCGCCACCACGCCGCGCTGGCCCAGCTGCAGGCCAGCAGCACGCTGACGGTGTCGCCGCTGTTGCAGGCGGTGCTGGCCGATGTGCTGGACAGCGGCGACTACCAGCGCACCAGCGCGCGCATCCGCCAACAGCTGGCCAGCCAGATGCACGCCACCGCCGACGCCGTGCTGCGCCATTTCCCCAAAGGCACGCGCATCCGCAAGCCGCAAGGCGGTATGCTGCTATGGGTAGAATGCCCGCCACAGAGCGATACCACCGCGCTGCTGCAAGCCGCGCTGGCCGACGGCATCAGCTTTGCCCCCGGCATGGCGTTTTCGGCCGAGCCACGCTTTGGCCACTGCCTGCGCATCAATTGCGGCCAACCTTTTACCCCCGCGCTAGAGGCTGCCATCGCCAGCCTGGGCCAGCGCCTTGCTACGCAATTATTGCAAGCACGGTGATACACTGGCAGACCCGATACCGCGCTTGTGCCCTGACATGAAAGCCACGCCCAGCCTGCCGCCAGACGCCCTCCTGGCCTTTGACGCCCTCGCCCGTTGCCTCAGCTTTACCGCGGCGGCCAACGATCTGGGCTGCGCCAAAAGCCGCGTGAGCCAGCTCATCAAAGAGCTGGAGCAAGAGCTGGGCACCGTGCTGGTACTGCGCAATACCCGCCGCGTGGTGCTAACCGAAAGCGGCCAGCGCCTGGCGCGCCACGCTGAAAAGCTGCGCCTGCTGCTGACGGGCATCCGCACCGATATCGATGAAAGCAAAGACAAGGTAGAAGGCCCGCTGCGCATCGGCTGCTCCGCCGGCCTGGCGCAGCAGCTGCTGGGCCCGCTGCTGGCCGAGCTGGCGCACGAGTTTCCCGACCTGCAAGTACGCCTGCAGGTAGAAAACCGCGTGGTCGACCCAGTAGTAGAAGGGCTGGATTTCTGCCTGCGCACGCGCAATGTGCACGACGACCGGCTGGTGGCCCGCCCGGTAGGCCTGGTATGGGAAAAGCTGTACGCCTCGCCCGACTACCTGGCCGAACACGGCAGCCCGCATACCCTGGACGACCTGCAGCTGCACCGCCTCATCAGCAACGCCTACTACAACGAGCAGGGCGAAGAATGGCGGCTGGAGCGCGAGGACCAGCAAACCACCATCAAGCTGCGCCCGGCGCTGACCGTTGACCAGTACAGCGTGGTGGCCTCCATCCTCAAGCAACACCACGGCATTGGCCTGCTACCCAGCTATATGGGCCAGCCATTGGCAGAAAAAGGCATGCTGGCCGAAGTGCTGCCAGACTGGCGCGCGGCCGGCTGGCCGGTGTTTCTGGTGTTTGCCTACCAGCAGCCGCTACCGCGCAAATACCAGGCCTTCATGAGCTTCATCATCCCGCGCCTGCAGGACAAACTCGGCAGCCCATGATTGACGCAGGCCAAAGTTGGCCGCGGGGCGCACTGCTACAGTAGCCGCTTTCCTGCCGGCCCCGCCGGCATGCCATCGGGGGTTTTATGGTCGAACATGTAGACATCTTCATCGTGGGCGGCGGCATGGTGGGTACCGCCATCGCTGCCCGGCTGGGCCACAGCGGCCTGAACATCGCCGTGCTGGAACAGCAAGCCCCGCCCCCCTTCGACCCCGACAGCCCACCCGACCTGCGCGTGTCCGCCATCAGCTCCGCCTCGCGCGCGCTGCTGGAGCGCATCGGTGCGTGGCAGTACATCGACGCCATGCGCAGCGCCCCCTACCAGCGCATGCAGGTATGGGAAAACGAGCGCAGCGCCGGTACGCTGTTCGACGCCGGCGAAGTGAATGCGGCCAACCTGGGCCACATCATCGAAAACCGCATCGTACAGCTGGCCTGCACCCAGGCACTGCAACCACATGCCAACATCCAGCTGATCTGCCCGGACAGCATCCAGCGGCTGGACATCCAGGCCGGTGGCAGCCGCATCGAGCTGGCTAGCGGCCGCAGCTTTGTCGCCCGTTTGGTGATCGGTGCTGATGGCGCCAAATCGCAAGTACGCGACGCCGCCAGCATCGGCCTCAACAGCCACGAATACCCGATGCATGCCTTCGTCGCTACCGTCGGCATAGCGGGCGGCGAACGCGACATCACCTGGCAGCGCTTCACCCCCAACGGCCCGCAATCGCTGTTGCCGCTGCCGGGCGATTACGCCTCCCTGGTGTGGTACCACCAGCCACAACAAATACAACAGCTGCTGCAGCTGGACGATACCGCGCTGATCGCAGCATTTAGCCGCGAGTTCCCCGACGCACTGCCCACCCTCACCCACGTGGTGAGCCGCGGCAGCTTTGCGCTGATCCGCCGCCACGCGCAGGACTACGTACGCGCCGGTGTCGTCCTGGCCGGCGACGCCGCCCATACCATCCACCCGTTGGCCGGCCAGGGCGTCAACCTGGGTTTTCAAGATGCCGAAGCACTGTGCCAGGTACTGGAACAGGCCGTACAGCAGGGCGAAGACATCGCCAGCCTGGCCGTACTGCAGCGTTACCAGCGCCAGCGCCTGCTACCCAACCACGGCATGCAGCGCCTGATGGATGCGTTCTGCTACGGTTTCAGCAACGACAGCAGCCCGCTGCGCTTTGTACGCAACCTGGGGCTGAAGCTGGCCAACCACAGCGGCCCGGTCAAGAAAGAAGTCATACGCTACGCCCTGGGCCTCAGCACACCAGATCAGCTGCTCCCGCCGCCACTGGCACTGCTCAAAACCAGGCTGAAACGCGCCTGATCGGCGAAGATCAATAAAAAAGCCCGCGCAAGCGGGCTTTTTTATTGACTGGATTGGGAGCAACCCGACGTCCACCCCACCTTGAGTAGCACGTGACTTTAGAGTCCAATCCACCATGACAAG
>JAIXTB010000327.1 GCA_027484385.1 Neisseriaceae bacterium
GTGCGGCAGGTGGCTCACGGTGGCAAACACCGCGTCGTGCTCGGCGGCGCTCATTTCGTACACACGGGCACCGCAGGCCTGCCACAGCGTGCGCACCAGCGCGGCGGCGGCGGGGCGGGTTTCCGGCAGCGGGGTGACGACGATGCGGCGGTTATCGTACAGGCCGTACTGGGCGGCCGCGGCGCCGGACAGGTCGGAGCCGGCAATCGGGTGCGCCGGTACGCAGCTAGCCAGGTGGGCGGGCAGGTGCTGGCGCATCAGCGCCACCACATCGCTTTTGGTGCTGCCACCGTCGGTGACCACGCAGTGCGCTGGCAGGTGCGGAGCGATGTCGGCAAACACACGTGCCATCTGCCCCACCGGTGTAGCCACCAGTACCACGTCGGCGTGGCGTACCGCGTCGGCGGCGCTGTGGCTGGCCTCGTCGATCACGCCCAGTTCGATGGCACGCTGCAGGTTGGCCGCAGACCGCCCCACACCAATGACCTTCGCCACGCGCCCGGCGCGGCGCAAGGCGAGCGCAAAGGAGCCGCCAATCAGGCCCACGCCTATCACTACCAGGGTCAATCCGCCCTCACCCGCCTGCATGCTATCGCCCATCACTGTCTGTTCAGAGCCGTTATCATAACCGCATTTGCGTATCGCCAAGGGGGCCACCATGCAGTGTTCGCTGTATATCTATTACCGCATCCACGGCAATTTCCTGCCATTTCAGCAGGCTTCCACCAGCCTAATGGCAGATGTGCATGAAAAATTGCAGATAAAAGGCAGACTATTGCGACGTCGCGATGATGCACTGACCTGGATGGAAATCTACGAGCCAGTCAGCGACAGCGCGGCCCTGCAGCAGGTGTTAGCCGCGGCCGTGGCCAAGGACCCACGCTGGCAGGGCATCAGCAGGCATGAAGAGTGGTTTGTACCGCTACCAGCTGAAACAGGCCAAACAACCGCTTAGCACCGCGCAGCTTTGCCATGACAATAAACTAAATATTTAATATCAATAACTTGCAGAAAAGTTTTTATTTATTGCCAAGTTGAAATTGCTGCCACCACTCCCTAGCCTGACTGTAAGGACACAGGGAGAAAAACATGTATCAACTCTTCAGCATCCGGCAAAAGCTGCTGGCAGCCTTCGGGCTTATCCTGCTACTGATGGCCTTGATGGCCGGGCTGGTCATGCAAAAACTCAATGTGATCGAGCATGACCTGGAGGAAATCGTAGAGGATCTCAGCCCGGAAATGGTGCTATCGGCCGAGCTGATACAACTGAGCATGGACAACGCGCTACTGGCGCACCGGCGCCACCTGCAAGACAGCCCCGCGCTGCAACAGCAAATGCAGCAGCACCGCCAGCAAAGCCTGGCGGCGCTGGACAAGCTGCAACAGCTGGAACACCAAGCGGCAGGCAAACAACAGCTACAGCAGCTGCAAAGCCTGCTACAGGCCACCCACACTAGCCAGCTGCAATTTGACCAGCTGCTGGCCAGCCAGGATGCGGGTGCCGGCCCATGGCTGCTGCAGCGGCTGAACCCGCAAACCGAAACATTCGTCACGGCACTCAAGCAGTTCATTGCGCTGCAACGCCAGGAAATGCAGCGCGCCGAGCAAGAAGCCATCACCAGCTACCATCAGGCCGAAACCACGCAGCTCATCGTGGGCCTGGCGGCCTTGCTGCTCGGCGCTAGCATAGCCTGGCTATTTGCCAGCAAGCTATCCGGCCACTTGGGCAGCATCGTGCGCGAGACCCAGCGCATTGCCGCTGGCGACCTGCGGCCACGCGCCCGCCCCCTACCCGCCGCCAAGCGGGACGAAACGCTGCAGCTGGCACACGCCACAGACAGCATGCGACAGCAGCTTGCCGACACCCTGGGCAGCATCCGCCAATCGTCATTTGCCGTCAGCGATGCCTCGCACGAGCTATCGAGCATGTCGGAACAAGTGGCCATCAGCGTACAGCGCCAGGCCGAAGCCACCGGCGAAGCCAGTGCCACGCTGGAAGAACTGACGGTGAGCATCAATCACGTATCGGACAATGCCGAAGAAGCCAACCAGCGCTCGCAGCAGGCAGGGCAGCAAGCCGGGCAAGGCGTCACGGCCGTGCAGTCGTCACTGCAGCTGGTGCGCCAGGTTGGCCGCAGCGTGCAACAGACAGGCCAAGCCCTGGGTGAACTGACCCGCGAAGTGCAGGAAATCGACCGCATTGTCACCGTGATCCGCGAGGTAGCCGACCAGACCAACCTGCTGGCGCTCAACGCCAGCATTGAGGCCGCCCGCGCCGGGGAAGCCGGGCGCGGCTTTGCCGTGGTGGCCGACGAGGTACGCAAGCTGGCCGAGCGCACCGCCACTGCCACCGGAGACATCACCGGCATGATTAGCCGTATCCGCCACGGCGTACACGATGTAGAACAGCAGATGGGTCAAAGCGAACAGCAGATGGTACAAGCCGAGCAAGCCACACAAGGAAGCGGCCATACCATACAGGCGGCGCAGCAATTCAGCGCGCAGGCTAGCCAGGCGGTAGGCAGCATCAGCGCCGCGCTGGGCGAACAGCGCGATGCCAGCCAGGTGCTGGCCTGCAGCATGGAGCAGATAGCGCAAATGGCCGAGGAAAACAGCGCCACGGTGGAGGAGCTGGCCACCACCTCCAGCCAACTGAGCGGGCTGGCAGACAGCATGCAGCAGATGGTGGCGCGCTTCCGGCTAGCCTGATCAGGCGGCAGGCAGGTGCTGCTGCAGGCGGGCGGCCAGCGGCCAGGCCTGCCATGTGCGCCCATCCAGCTGGCGTACCGGCCAGATACCGGCCAGGCTGTTGCAGACAAATACTTCATCGGCGGCCAACAGCTCGGCAGGCAGCACGCGCTGCTCGGCCACCACAATACCGAGCTGGCGCGCAGTATCGATAATGCAGGCGCGCATGGCACCGGACACACCACAGCGGTCCAGTAGCGGCGTGTATAGCTTACCGTCCCGCACCCAGAACAGATTGCACATGGTGCCTTCCACCACGGTGCCGTCGCTGTCCAGCATCAGGCCTTCGGCAATGGCCGGGTCGCCCCACTCGCTGCGTGCCAGTACGTTCTCCAGCCGGTTCAGGTGTTTTATCCCCGCCAGCAAGGGCTGCACGCCCAGCTGCGTGCTGCACCAGCGCACGGTGATGCCCTGCGCGGCGCGTTCGGATGGGTAGCCAGCCCACGCGGCTGCGCTCACGATACGGGTAGGCTGCACCGTGGCCGGTATGGCGTAGCCACGTTGGCCGCTGCCCCGCGTCAGCACTACCTTGGCCACGGCGCGTGGCAAGCCGGCGCAGACGGTAGCGATTTCTGCCAGCAGCAGCGCCTCGTCCGGGCACGGCAGGCGCAGGGCGGCACAGTCTGCGGCCAACCTTTGCCACTGCCAGTGCCATAGCCGGGGCTGGCCTGCCAGCACCTCCAGCGTGCGGTACAGGCCGTCGCCGTAGGCGAGGCCGCGATCGGTGGCCGGCAGCAGCTCGGCTTTCACGCCGTTGATCAGCATGGCAA
>JAIXTB010000033.1 GCA_027484385.1 Neisseriaceae bacterium
AGGTCTTCGCGAAAATCGCGCGATTTGGCCTGATACTCGCGGTCTACCGATGCCAACTCGCGCTCCATCGCACGGCGCTCGCTATCTGCCGGTTTACCTTTTGCCAGCTGCAGCTCCAGCTCCTTGCCACGTGCAGCCAGCTTTTTCAGCTCGGCCTCACGATTGGCAAACTCGCGTTCCAGCTTTTTCTGCGCATTCAGCGCCGGGGCAGCTTCGCGATAAACACGCTCTGTATTGACGTAGCCGATTTTCATGTCGGCTGCGCTCGCGCAGGTCGATGCCAGCACCAAGGGCAGTGCCAGCAGCAGGCGATTGAATGACATGCTCACTCCTTAGAACACTTGGCCGATCGTAAACTGGAAGCGTTGCAACTGGTCGCCACTTTCTTTTTTCAGCGGCAAGGCATAGCTGAACTTGAGCGGGCCAATAGGCGACAGCCAGGTCATGGCCAGGCCAGCAGAATAACGCAGACTGTCCGAGGCACTCACCGAGGCTTCTTTCGGGTCCCACAGCGTACCTGCGTCAAAGAACAGGCTGGTACGCAAGCTACGGTTATCACGCATCCCCGGGAAGGGGAACAACAGCTCCAGCGAGCTGGTGATCTTGCGTGTACCACCCAGCGCATCGCCGTTGGTATCCAGCGGGCCCATGCTGCCGTTTTCATAACCGCGCACCGAACCCAGGCCACCCAGATAATAGTTCTGGAAGAATGGCAGGCGTTTGGTTTTGCCGTAGCCGTTGGCGTACCCGACTTCACCGCTGGCAGCCAGGGTAAAGTTTTTCGACAGCGGCCAGAACCATGCCTGGTTATGCGACATGCGGTAGTACTGGATGTCGCCGCCGGGCATGCCTGCATCCAGATAGACGCCCATGCTGTAACCACGCGTTGGCCACAAGGCGCTATCACGGGTATCACGCGACCAGCCGGCAGACGATAGCAGCGTGATATTGGAACGGCCGTACTGGCTGACAAAATCCTTGTAGCGCTGCGGGCTATCGCTATACAGAGTAATGGCTGTATTTTCCGCACCGAAGCTGTAGTTGATGCGGTCGAACTCGGTTACCGGCACACCAAAGCGCACTGCCGCACCGGTGGTGCTGGTTTTGTACTTGTTGGTATCGTTGGCCGACGGGTTGTACACGCGGCGGTACAGATCGTAGCCTACGCTCACGCCATCTACCGTGTAATACGGGTCGGTAAACGACAGCGTGGAGTTCTTGGTGGTTTTACCGTTGGAGAAGCTGAACGACAAGGACTTGCCCGAACCCAGTACGTTGGCTTGCGACACCGAGGCACTCAGCTGCAAGCCATCGCCCTGGGCATAGCCGATACCTGCGTTAATCGAGCCGGTAGCGCGCTCTTTCACCACCACATTCATGTCCACCTGGTCTGCGGTATCCACCACTGCCGGGGTCTCGATGTTGACGGTTTCAAAGTAGCCCAGCAGCTCAAGACGCTCTTTGCTGCGCTTGATGGCGGCACCATTGTACTGTGCACTTTCCAGCTGGCGCAGCTCGCGGCGAATCACTTCATCGCGGGTGCGGGTATTACCAGCGATATTGACGCGGCGCACGGTGGTCAGGCGGCCCGGATCAACAAAGAAAGTCAACGCTACCGTGCTTTTGTCTTTGTCGATTTCCGGCACCGGGTTCACGCTGACAAAGGCGTAGCCATCGGCCTCCAGGCGCTCGGTCAGGGCCGTAATGGAGGCATTGATTTCCTCACGGTTGAACAGCGCACCTTGCTTGATGGTAATCAGCTGGCGCAGCTCTGCTTCAGGCACGCGCAGGTCACCCGCCAAGCGGATATCGGAAATCTTGTATTGTTTGCCTTCGGACAGGTTGGCCGTAACGTACATGTCCTGCTTGTCCGCGCTAATGGCTACCTGCGTGGATTCGATATTGAACTCGGCGTAACCCTGGTTCAGATAGTAGGCACGCAGCTTTTCCAGGTCAGCCGACAGTTGCTGGCGCGAGTAGCGGTCCGAGCGCGACAGCCAGGTCATGAAGCCGGATGGTGTCAGCGACATCTCGTCCAGCAGGGTATCTTCACTAAAGGCATGGTTGCCTACAATGCGGATATCCTTGATTTTGGCAGTCACGCCTTCCACGATATCCAGCGTCACCGCCACACGGTTGCGTTCCAGACGGGTAATCTGCGTCTGGATTTCAGCCGAGTACTTGCCCTTGCTGAAATACTGTCGCTTGAGTTCCTGCACGGCCTGGTCTAACAGGCCCTGGTCGAAAATAAGCGACTCGGCCAGACCGTTGTCTTTCATGGCCTTGATCAGTTGCTCTTTCGGGAACTCCTTGCTGCCGTTTACCTGCAGCTGGGCAATGACCGGGCGCTCGCTTACCGCCAGCACCAGCACATCACCGTCCGACTCGACGCGTACATCGTTAAAGAAACCGGTAGCAAACAGGGCCTTGATGGCCTCTGATGCACGCTGCTGAGTGAAGGTGTCTCCCACTTTCAGCGGCAGGTAGTTGAAGACGGTACCCGGCTCGGTACGCTGCAGGCCTTCAACACGAATGTCCTTGATAACAAAACTGTCCGCAGCCCAGGCCGGGGACAAAAAGGCAGCGGCTACAGCGGCTGCAAGAAAGCGTTTGTTCATAGTTGTTATGATCCTAGCCGGCCAGCAACCGGGCGAAGTCATTAAACAGGGCCAGCATCATGACTGTCAGAATGAAAGCCATCCCCAGACGCTGACCGACTTCGTACACGCGATCGGGAAGCGGACGCCCCCGAATCAGTTCTGCCACATGATACAGCAAGTGCCCGCCATCCAGCACTGGCACGGGTAGCAGATTGAATACCCCAAGACTGACACTGATCAGCGCCATGAATTCCAGCAAGGCAACAATCCCGATACCGGCACTTTTGCCCGCGTACTCGGCAATGGTTATCGGGCCGCTCAGGGCGTCCAGCGACACACCGCCAGTCAACATGGCAGCCAGCGTACCCAGCGTGCTATGGCACAGCGCCCACGTGCGCGCCAATGCAGCCGGCACGGCCTCGCTAGCAGGTACCTGGACGCGCTGCTGCAGGCTGGCAAGCCAGGCTTCGTCCACCGCCGGCGCGGCACCAATGCGGCCAACCTTGACACCATCCTGATCAATACTGTCCGGGCGTAGTGGCAGCTGCAGCAGCTTGCCGGCACGCTGCACGGTGAGGACAAACTGCTCGCCCGGGTGGTTGTGCACCCAGAGCACCCAGGCCTCCCAGCTGGCTACAGGTTTGCCGCCCACCGCTATCAGCTTGTCACCCGCCAATAATCCAGCCCGCGCCGCCGCACCATCCGGCAGCACGGCGCCGATTTGCGGCAGATAGCGCGCAGGTATCACGCCCAGCTTGCCCATGGTGGCCTGGTCGAATTTTTCCAGCCCGAATGCTGGCAGGTCCAGACGAGCCACCAGCGGCTGGCCTGCCCGCTGCAGACCCAAGGCAAGCTGCCCATCATTCACAATGGCCATGCCCATGGCCTGACGGGCATCCGCCCAGTCTGCCACCGGGGTGCCATTGACACTGACAATACGGTCACCCGCACGCACTCCGGCAGCCGCGGCGGCGGTTTGCGCCGCCACGGTACCCACCAATGGCTGCAGTCGGGTTTGCTCGCCGCTCATGGTGATGGCAAACAGCACCACTGCCAGCAGCAAGTTGGCCACCGGGCCGGCCAGCACGATGATCATGCGCTGCCACACCGGGCGCTGGTTAAACGCGCGGTGGCGATCCTGGCTGTCTACCGGCGCCTCGCGTTCGTCCAGCATGCGCACATAGCCGCCCAGCGGTATCCACGCCAGGCGCCATTCGGTCTCCCCCACGGTACGGGCATAGATGGTTTTGCCAAAGCCGATGGAAAAAGTCAGCACCTTCACGCCACACAAGCGCGCGGCCAGAAAATGGCCAAACTCGTGAAAGGTAACCAGTACGCCAATAACCAGCAGGAAAGCCAGGATGGTCATGCCGCCACCCACTCGCCCACCAGGGCACGCGTAGCCGCGTCCTTGGCCAGCAGGCTTTCCAGGTCACGGCTCAGCGCCAGGTCACTCTGCGCCAGCGCCCGTTCGATGAGATGCGGAATCTGTAAAAAGCCGATGCGCCCGGCCAGAAAGCTGGCGACCGCCACCTCGTTGGCCGCATTCAGCACGGCAGAGGCATCGCCACCTGCTTTCAGGCAGTCGAATGCCAGCTTCAGGCAGGGAAAACGCTGCAGATCGGGTGCCTCGAAAGTCAGTGCGCCCATGGTCAAGAAGTCCAGCGGCTGTACCGGCGCGGCAATACGCTGCGGCCAGGCCATGGCGTAGGCGATGGGCGTACGCATATCGGGGGAGCCCAGCTGCGCCAGGATGCTGCCATCGTGGTAACGCACCATGGAGTGAATGACGCTTTGCGGGTGCACCACCACCTTGATTTGTTCGGGTGGCGTGCGGAACAACCAATGCGCCTCGATCACTTCCAGCCCTTTGTTCATCAGGCTGGCAGAGTCTACCGAAATCTTGCGGCCCATTACCCAGTTTGGGTGCTTGCAGGCGTCGTCGGCGGTAACGTGCTGCAGCTGCGCCAGCGTATGGTGCCGGAAGGGCCCGCCAGATGCGGTAAGGATCAGCTCTACCACGCCTGCGGCGGCCAGGTCACCGTCAAAGCCGGCAGGTAATGCCTGAAACAGGGCGTTGTGCTCACTGTCTACCGGCAGCAGCATCGCGCCGCCCTCGCGCACAGCACGCATGAACAGGTCGCCCGCCACGACCAGCGATTCCTTGTTGGCCAGCAGAATGCGTTTACCCGCCCGGGCTGCCGCCAGGGTTGGCCGCAGCCCGGCCGCACCGACGATGGCCGCCATCACCATATCTACTTCGGCAGCGGTAGACACCTCGGTCAGCGCCGCCTCGCCATCCAGCACTTGGGTCTGGCTACCGGCGTCGGCCAGTAGGCCGCGCAGGCGTTGTGCCGCCTGCTGGTCCACCAGCACAGCGTAGCGCGGGTTGTGTTGCAGGCATTGGGCAAACAGCTTGTCGGCCTGGCTATGTGCCGCCAGGGCAAAAACACGATAGCGCGACGGGTGCATGGCCACCACGTCCAGCGTGTTGGTGCCGATGCTACCGGTCGCGCCCAGTACAGTTATCAGTTGAATAGTCATGCAGTACTCATGCAAGCAGCAAGCGCAGCGCGTGCGATACGGCCAGAACGGCAATCAGGCTATCGATACGGTCGTAAACGCCGCCGTGGCCCGGCAGCAGGCTACTGCTGTCCTTGATGCCGGCGCTACGTTTGAACCAGGATTCCAGCAGGTCCCCCACTACGCTCACCGCAGTGAGGCCCATGGCCAAGGGCAGCAATACTGCCAGCGGCAGCGGGATATTCAGCCAGCCCAGGTCGTTAACAAACCAGACATAGGCGACCACACCCACCACGGCGCCCACCACACCTTCCCAGCTTTTGCCGGGGCTGATGGCCGGTGCCAGTTTATGCTTGCCAAAGGTCTTGCCGGCGAAATAAGCGGCCACATCGGCCACCCATACCAGCCCCATCACCGCCAGCAGCTGCTTGCCGCTAATGGCCGAGTTATCCGGATGCCAGGCAAGAAAGGCAAACCAGGCCGGGAACATCAGCAATACGCCCAGCAACATGGCCGGAATACCGGTGGGAATCGGCCAACGTTTGCGCAGCCACATGGGTGCCAGCACCAGCCAGACCAGCAATGAGGTGCTCATCAGCAGCGCACCCGGCATATAGCCCGCCCACCATGCCAGGGCAGCCAATGCGGTACAGCCAGCCAGATAGGCCCATTGTTGCACGCCAGCGATAGCCGCCATGCGGCAGAATTCCCATAACGCCAAGCCAATAATCAGCCACGAAAAAGCCGCCCAGGCGTGGGGAGGAAAGAAAAACAGCGCCGCCAGCATCAATGGAAGCAGGACGAGCGCCGTGAGAATACGCGTTTTCAGCATGAATTAGCCTCGGCGTTGCGCTTCGGGCAGCTGTTCGCTGGTGCGGCCAAAACGGCGCTCACGCGAATGAAAAGATGCCAGCGCGTCGTGCAGCGCCTTGCGGTCGAAGTCCGGCCACAGCAGGTCGGTGAAATACAGCTCGCTATACGCCAGCTGCCATAGCAGGAAGTTACTGATGCGCTGTTCGCCGCCAGTGCGGATAAACAGATCCGGCTCGGGGGCATAGGCCGTAGACAGGTTGGCCGCTAGCGCGGCTTCGTCTATCTGCAGCACACCCTGGGCCTGTAGCCGCGCTACCGCCTGCAACACATCCCAGCGCCCGCCGTAATCAGCTGCGATAGTGAGTGTCAGGCCGGTATTGGCTGCAGTCAGGCTTTCGGCCGCATCGATACGCGCCAGAATGGCACTGGAGAAACGCTCGCGCGAACCAATGACTTTCAGACGGATATTATTGCGATGCAAGCGTTCTACCTCGCGCTCCAGTGCCACAAAGAACAGTTCCATCAGGAAGCTGACTTCCTCTTCCGGGCGGCGCCAGTTCTCGGTAGAGAACGCAAACAGGGTCAGAAACTCCACCCCCAGCTCACTGCAGGCCTTGACGGTATCGCGCACGGCATCCAGGCCGCGCTTGTGCCCGGCCACGCGGGGCAGGAAGCGCTTTTTGGCCCAGCGCCCGTTGCCATCCATGATGATGGCGATATGCCGAGGCACCGCAGGTGCCTCGGTCACATCTTGAGTAGAACTTGCAAACAAGGGCTACCCCTTATACGGCCAGCAGTTCAGCTTCTTTGGTAGCAAGCGCTTTATCGACTTCGGCAATGTACTTGTCTGTCAGCTTCTGGATGTCGTCCTGACCGCGGCGCTCTTCGTCCTCGGTAATGGCTTTGTCTTTCAGCAGGTTCTTGAAGTCGTTGTTGGCGTCGCGGCGTACGTTGCGAACTGCCACGCGTGCGCCTTCGGCTTCCGCACGCACCACTTTGATCAGGTCGCGACGGCGCTCTTCGGTCAGCGCAGGCATCGGCACGCGAATCAGCTCGCCCATGGAGGACGGATTCAGGCCCAGGTCACTATCGCGGATCGCTTTTTCGATCTTGGCAACCATGCTCTTTTCCCAGGCTTGCACACCCAGGGTACGTGCATCGATGTTGGTAACGTTGGCTACCTGGTTTACAGGCACATCGCTACCGTAGTAGTCCACCATAACGTGGTCCAACAGGCCGGCGTGTGCGCGACCTGTGCGCACTTTGGCCAGATCGGTCTTGAAGGTTTCGAGCGTTTTTTGCATTTTGTGCTCGGCCGACTTCTTCACGTCATTGATCATGATTACTCCCGTTGTCTTTCTGAAAAACAAGGCGGAAAGCGGCTCTGCGCCGTTTCCGCCTATGAGGATTCGTTAAAATCAGCAGTGTACCAGCGTGCCTTCGTCTTCGCCAAGCACCACGCGGGTCAGCGCGCCTTGCTTGAAGATGCTGAATACCTTGATATTCAGCTGCTGGTCACGGCACAGGGCAAAAGCCGTTGCATCCATGACTTTCAGGTTGCGCGAGATGGCTTCGTCAAATGTCAGGGTCTGGTAGCGCACGGCGTCCGGGTTCTTTTTCGGATCATCGGTGTATACGCCATCTACCTTGGTGGCTTTCAGCATGATGTCTACGTTCATTTCCATACCGCGCAGCGCTGCTGCAGTGTCGGTGGTAAAGAACGGGTTGCCGGTACCGGCAGCAAAAATCACGACCTTGCCTTCTTCCAGGTACTGCATGGCCTTGCCGCGCACGTACGGCTCGGCAATCTGCTGCATGGTCAGTGCGGACTGGACGCGGGCAATCAGACCCGCCTTGGTCATGGCATCTTTCAGCGCCAGCGCGTTCATGACAGTGGCCATCATGCCCATGTAGTCTGCCGTGGCACGGTCCATGCCGGCTGCCGCAGGCGCTACGCCGCGGAAAATGTTACCGCCACCAATCACGATACCTACTTGCACACCCAGGTCGACGACCTCTTTGATCTGGCCAACGATCTGCTGGATGGTGTTGCGGTTAATCCCGTAGCTGTCATCACCCATCAGGGCTTCACCGGAAAGTTTCAGCAGAATGCGTTTATAGGCGGGGGATTGGCTCATGATTACCTCTGGCATGCGGTTGGAGATTCTTTAATTTGCGAAACGGCACCCTGTTTTGCAGGGTGCCGTTGATTCGATCAGCTTAAGCTAGCGATCAGAGCTTGGCAGCAGCAGCAACCTCTGCAGCGTAGTCAACCACTTTCTTCTCGATGCCTTCGCCAACTACAAACATGGCAAATGCTTTTACGGAAGCGCCTTTTTCGGCCAGCAGTTTTTCTACGGTGATGTCAGGGTTCTTGACGAACTGCTGACCCAGCAGGGTCACTTCAGCCAGGAACTTGTTCACGCGGCCTTCAACCATTTTAGCAACGATGTCGGCCGGCTTGCCGGATTCGGCAGCCTGTGCGGTGTAGATCTTGCGCTCTTGTTCCAGGGTGTCGGCAGACACTTCGGCTTTGGATACGCAGATAGGCTTGGATGCAGCAACGTGCATGGCTACATCTTTACCGATTTGCTCGTCGCCTTTGAAGTCAACGATCACGCCGATTTTCGCGCCGTGCAGGTAAGTAGCGATGGCACCGTCGGTTTCGTAACGTACGAAACGGCGGATGGTCATGTTCTCGCCCAGCTTGGCAATGGCAGCCTTGCGGATGTCTTCTACGGACTGGCCGTCGATCACAACAGCAGACAGTGCTTCAACATCGGCAGGGTTGGCTTCAACAACAGCTTGCGCTGCAGCGGTAGCCAGGGCGATGAAGGTAGGATCTTTGGCAACGAAGTCGGTTTCGCAGTTCACTTCAACCAGGGCACCAACGCCACCAGCCACGAAAGAACCGATGATACCTTCAGCGGCTACACGGCCAGCCATTTTGGAGGCTTTGGCACCGGACTTGATACGCAGGATTTCTTCTGCTTTTGCCAGGTCGCCTTCAGCTTCTACCAGTGCCTTTTTGCACTCCATCATGCCCAGACCGGTCGCATTGCGCAGGTC
>JAIXTB010000180.1 GCA_027484385.1 Neisseriaceae bacterium
CGCCAGCTGGCGCGTTTTGAAAAAGCGCGCCGCCCACAGCCATTTGTCCAGCCGGACTTTGTCGTCGTCTGCGGCCAACTTTGCCTTGCTCATGCCGCCACCTGCCACTGCGCTTGCACCACCCCCAGATCCAGCTGCAGCACATCCCCCGTATGCAGCTGCCCCACCCCTTCCGGCGTGCCGGTACAGATGACGTCACCCGCGCGCAGGCCGTATACCTGCGACAGGTAGCTCACGATGTACGGCACCGAAAAGCGCATCAGGGTGGTGTCGCCCTGCTGGCGCAGCTGGCCGTTTACCTGCAGCGTGAAGCGTGCGGCCAACGGGTCCAGCGCGCTGGCGGGCACAAAAGCGGATACGCAGGCGGCACCGCGAAAGCCTTTGGCCTTGGTCCACGGCAGGCCTTTGGCTTTTACCTGGCTTTGCACATCACGTGCGGTCAGGTCCAGCCCGATACCGTAGCCTGCCACATACTGCAGCGCATCGGCTTCGGCAATATGGTCGGCATCACGGCCGATCAACACCAGCAGCTCGCACTCGTAATGCACATCCTGCGAAAAAGCGGGCAACTGCAAAGGTTGGCCGCAGGGCAGCAACGCGGCCGCCGGCTTCAAGAACACTACCGGTTCTTCTTCCATGGCATTCCCCAGCTCGGCAGCGTGGGCGGCGTAGTTGCGACCAATACAAAACAGGGTATTGGCACGCTGCGCTACCCCAGCCAGACAAACATTCATAAATCCATACCTATCAAATGAATTGGGCTTTTATCACGGAAATCTACAACAAAACGCAAAATACACTAAAAACAGATAAGAGCATGATATTGAATCGGCACGCAAAGGGGGCACTATGAGTATCAAGGCACGCGTTTTCTGGCTGGCAGGCAGCCTGCTTATCTTGATGATTTTGCTGTGCGGCAGCATGGTTTTCCTGCTGCAAAAAAGCAATAGCGCCTTTGCCACCACCTATCAAGACCGCGTCATTCCGCTAAAACAGCTCAAGGTTGTTGCCGACATGTTTGCCGTAAACGTGGTGGACACCATCCATAAAACCAATGCCGGCACGCTGTCACCCGCAGACGGTAGCGCCGCCATTGCTACGGCAGAGGCCGAATTCAACAAACAATGGTCCGCCTATACTGCCACCCACCTCACCACCGAAGAAGCCGCTTTGGTAGAGGACGCCAAAAGCAAGATAAGCAATGCACTGGGAGTGGCCCGCCAAGCCAGCCAGCTGATGCAAAGCGGGCAGAAAGAAGCCCTGCACACACTGGCCAATAGCCAGCTGTACCCGGCGATCGACCCGCTCAGCAGCGACATCAGCAAGTTGATAGACCTGCAGCTGGCCGAAGCGGAAAAAAACTACCAAACCAGCGAACAGACCTTGCAGCAGAGCTTGCTGTTTGCCAGTACCGCCTTGCTGGTGAGCCTGGCTGTGGGCAGCATCATGGCCTGGCGCCTGGCCAGCCGGCTAAACAGCAGCGTACGCGAGCTGGCCGACACCTGCCAGGCGATCACCCACAAGCATGACCTGAGCCTGCGCATACCGGTACGCGGCAAAGACGAGCTGGCCGTGATTTCCGGGCAGCTTAACAGCCTGCTGGACAATATGAGCACCATTATCCAGGACGTACGCAGCAGCAGCGATAACATCAACCAGATGGCGCGCCAGATTGGCCAGACCTCCGACACCATCAGCACGAGCTCGCGCCAGCAAAGCGAAGCCACCTCGTCCATTGCCAGCACGGTAGAACAATTTGCCGTCAGCATCACCCATATTGCCGACAGCGCGGATGTTGCCCAGCAGCGTGCCACCCAGGCCGGCAAGGCGTCCAGCGACAGCTCGCGGGTGATTGATGCCACCTTGCAGGAGATCACCGCTATCGGCACTGCCATACGGCATAGCGAACAACAGGTGGCAGCGCTGACCCAGCAAAGCCACACCATCGTTAGTGTGCTGGATGTGATTCGAGACGTGGCCGACCAGACCAACCTGCTGGCGCTGAATGCCGCCATCGAAGCCGCCCGCGCTGGCGACCTGGGGCGTGGTTTTGCGGTGGTGGCCGATGAGGTACGCAAGCTGGCCGAGCGCTCGGCGCAATCCACCGTGCAGATCGACCAGATGGTGCGCGAAATCACCCAGTCGGCCCAGGCAGCCAACCTGGCCATGCAGCAAAGCGTGAGCCGTGTCAGCAAAGGCGAGGCGCTGACAGCAGAGATGCAGGAAGCCATCGGGCGCATCCAGCACACCATTCACGAGGTGTCGCAGTCTGCCAGCGAAATTGCCGACGCACTGGCCGAGCAACGCACAGCCAGCAACGAGATGGCGCGCCGCGTTGAGCAGATCGCCCAGCTATCGGAAACCAATGCCAACAGCGCGGTCAGCCTGGATAGCTACGCCAGCCAGCTGGAGGACAAGGCCGATCACCTGGAAAACAAAGTCAAAGACTTTAGCGTGTAAACATGGCTGCGGCCGGGGCGATGCAGCAGTCGCCCCGGGCTGCTACCGTTATTGATGCAAAACAACATGCCATAGCAATAAATCTGCCATACTCCCGTCACTAGCCCAACCCCGGGCTGCCACCTGTTGTTGCCTGCATACCCATTACCCGCGTTTATATCGCAACGCAGCATGCCTTGGCTGTGTTTTGTCATAAACCAATGGTAAAGTCTTTACTCAACAGATTGCGCCCAACAAGAAAAACATCCTGTCACGCAAGGCAGCACGGCCTGTTTGTCTTCCCCCATTTGAAGGAGATATCAATGAGTCAGGAAACCACCACATCACTGGACAGTTTTTTTGCCAACCTGTCCGAAGCCAATCAGAAGTGGATGCAGCAGTTCGTGAATTCGCTGGGTAGCGGCCTGTCGCCACAAGATGCGGCCAACCCCATGGCCGGTGCCTGGCAGCAGATGGTAGACAACGCCAACCAGTTTGTTGCCCTGCAAAACAATCTGTACCAGCAGCAGATGAATATCTGGCTGTCTTTCCTGGGCCAGCCAGCCGGTGGCGCGGCCGCCGCGCAGCCAGCCGCCAGCGACCGCCGCTTTGCCGCCCCGGAATGGAACGAGCACCCGTTTTACAGCTTCCTGAAGCAAAGCTATCTGCTCACCAGCAAATGGATGACCGAGCTGGTAGACAAATCCCAGCTGGAAGGCGAAGACAAAGAGCGCCTGGCCTTTGCCACCCGTCAGTACATCGACGCCATGGCACCGACCAACTTCATGCTGACCAACCCGGAAGTGGTCAAGCGCGCGCTGGAAACCAAAGGCGAAAGCCTGGTGGAAGGCATGAAAAACATGGTGGAAGACCTGCAAAAGGGTCATATCTCCATGTCTGACGAGAGCAAATTCGAGATAGGCAAAAACATTGCCTGCACACCGGGCAAGGTGGTGTTCCGCAACAAGCTGATCGAGCTGATCCAGTACACCCCCACCACCGAACAGGTATACGAAAAGCCGCTGCTAATCGTGCCACCGTGCGTGAACAAGTACTACCTGATGGACCTGCAGCAGGATAACTCCATGGTGCGCCACTTCGTGGCCCAGGGTTATCGCGTGTTCCTGGTGAGCTGGCGCTCGGCCACCCCGGACATGAAACACTACAAGTGGGACAACTACATCGAGGAAGGCGTGATCGCTGCCACCGAAGCGGTACGCAAGATCACCAAACAACCATCGATGAACGCACTGGGCTTCTGCATTGGCGGCGTTATCCTCAACACCGCGCTGTGCGTGATGAAACACCGCAAGCTGAACTACATCGACAGCGCCACCTTCATGACCTCGCTGCTGGACCACACCGAGCCGGGCGAAATCAAGGTCTTCATCGACGACAAGCTGATCCAGGCGCGCGAAGCCAAGCTGGCCAGCGGTAGCGGCGGCATCGTCAGCGGCAAGGAGCTGGGCCGTACCTTTGCCAGCCTGCGCGCCAACGACCTGGTGTGGAACTATGTAGTGAACAACTACCTGCTGGGCAAAACCCCGCCACCGTTCGACCTGCTGTACTGGAACAACGACGCGGTAGATCTGCCCCTGCCGATGCACACTTTCTTCCTGAAAGAGTTCTACATCAACAACGCGCTAACCAAGCCGGGCAGCATCGAGCTGTGCGGCGTGAAAATCGACGTATCGCAGATCGACATCCCGCTGTACATCTTTGCCGCGCGCGAAGACCACATCGTACCGTGGCAATCTGCCTACGACGGCGTGAAATACCTCAGCGGTGCGCCTTCCCGCCGCTACGTACTGGGTGCGTCCGGCCACATTGCCGGCTCCATCAACCCGGTGACCAAAGACAAGCGCAACTACTGGGTCAACGACACCCTGGCCGCCAGCGCAGACGCCTGGCTGGACGGCGCTGAAAGCCGCCCGGGCAGCTGGTGGAAAGACTGGGACGGCTGGCTGGCCCCGCAGTCCGGCGAAAAAATCGCCGCCCCGAAAACCTTTGGCAGCAAAGAGCTGCCAGCCCTGTGCGACGCGCCGGGCGAATACGTGCAAGCCAAGGCCATGCCGGCTCAGCTGGCTACCCTGCAATAATCTGCAAAAACTTCTGTGCTAGATTGCGGCTTCAACCGAATCTGGCACAGAACAGAACAACCTGGAGAAAACCATGCAAGACATCGTTATTGTTGCAGCACTGCGTACCGCCGTTGGCAGCTTCGGCGGCTCCCTGGCCAAAATCCCGGCCCCGGAACTGGGCGCTACCGTGATCAAGGGCCTGCTGGAAAAAACCGGCGTGAAGCCGGAAGACGTCAGTGAAGTCATCCTGGGTCAGGTACTGACCGCCGGCGCTGGCCAGAACCCGGCCCGCCAGGCACTGATCAAGGCCGGCTTGCCTACAAGCACCCCGGCCTCCACCCTGAACGTGGTATGCGGCTCCGGCCTGCGCGCCGTGCACCTGGCCGCCCAGGCCATTGCCAATGGCGATGCCGAAATCGTGATTGCCGGCGGCCAGGAAAGCATGTCGCTGTCCCCGCACATCCTGCCGGGCTCGCGTGACGGTTTCCGCATGGGCAACACCCAGCTGGTGGACACCATGGTGGCCGACGGCCTGACCGACGTGTACAACCAGTACCACATGGGCATTACCGCCGAAAACGTGGCCGCCAAATACGGTATTAGCCGCGAAGAGCAAGACGCGCTGGCCCTGGCCTCGCAAAACCGCGCCGAAGCCGCCCAGGCCGCTGGCAAGTTCGACGCCGAAATCGTGCCGGTGCTGGTACCACAGCGTAAAGGCGACCCGGTAGCCTTTGCCAAAGACGAATACATCAAGGCCGGCACCACGGCCGACAGCCTGGCC
>JAIXTB010000053.1 GCA_027484385.1 Neisseriaceae bacterium
CGTCGGCACCTTTGACACGGTAGGTAGACGGGTCGAATACGATGACCGGCGGGGCACGAAAGTATTTCAGGCGCCCCAGCAGGGTCATGGCGGCTTTTTGTAGTGGGCGGAACATATCAAATACCAGCAGCATTCAATGTATGCACTATGACAATTGAACGCCATGGCAGCAAGCCAAGACCCGCCCGGCCTGACAATATGGCCAGCCACCCGTGTGGTTTAAGACACGCCCTGCCCCAGCGCCAGCAGCGCGCCCACATTACCCGCCACGCGCGCAAGGTTGGCCGCAGCGTTGCCCAGCGCGGCATCCAGCGTGGTGATGCGGTCCACGCAGGCAAATACGGCGCGGATGTGGTGCTGCTGCAGCGCCTCTACGCCGTCGCCCAGCGCGCCACCAATGGCGATGGTGGGTACGCCATGGCGTGCTGCCAGTGTGGCCACGCCCACCGGCGTTTTGCCAAAAGCGCTTTGGCCGTCCAGCCGGCCTTCGCCGGTAATGACCAGGTCGGCGCCCTGCAGCGCAGCGGCCAGGCCTGCCGCCTCCAGCACCAGCTCGATGCCGGCCTGCATACGCCCGCCCAGCACCGCCAGTGCGGCCGCGCCCATGCCGCCGGCGGCACCGCTGCCGGGCAAGTTGGCCGCATCGCAGCCGGTGGTGGCGTGCAGCACGGTGGCGTAGCGCGCCAGCGCGGCGTCCAGCTGCGCCACCATGGCGGGGGTGGCGCCTTTTTGCGGGCCGAATACCGCGCTGGCGCCGTGCTCGCCCAGCAGTGGGTTGCGCACGTCGCAGGCGATATCGATGCGGCACTGCGCCAGCCGTGGGTCCAGCGCCGACAGATCCAGCGTGGCCAGCTTGACCAGCGCCGCACCGCCCGGCGGCAGCGGCTGGCCAGCGGCGTCCAGCAGCCGCGCGCCCAGTGCGGCCAACATGCCAGCGCCGCCATCGTTGGTGGCGGAGCCGCCTATGGCCAGGATCAGCCGCCGTGCGCCGTGGTCCAGCGCGGCGCGGATAAGCTGACCGGTACCGTAGCTGCAGGCGCGTAGCGGGTCGCGCTGCTCGCGTGGCACCAGGGCGATGCCGCTGGCAGCTGCCATCTCTACCACGGCGGTTTTGCCATCGCCCAGCATGCCCCAGGCCGCCTGTACCGGCGCACCCAGCGGGCCGCGCGCTTGCAGATAGTGATGGCGGCCACCGGTGGCGGCCAGCAGCGCATCCAGCGTGCCTTCGCCGCCGTCGGCCACCGGCACGGTGTGCAGCTGGGTATGCGGCAGGTGTGGCGCCAGCGCGGCGGCGATGATGTCGGCCACCTGCTGCGCGCTAAGGGTTTCTTTGAAGGAATCGGGGGCGATGACGATCTTGCGCATGGTGTCTCCCGCTAGCGGCACGCAGCCGCCGCACGATAAGGGTTGGCCGCTACCGTGCGGCCAGGCTGATAGGGATGGCAAAGCCTGCTGGCCACGCAAACGGGCTTTGCCTTGCCAACAGAATCTTTGTTAATTCAAAGGCTTAAATGACACAATCCGGCTTGGATGGGTGCCGTGCCACCTTGATGCTTACGGTGTCAGCAGCCCGCCGCTACAGTGCGGCCAACCTGTGCTGCAGGCTGGCGGCCTCCTGCTGCAGCATATCGATAAAAGTAGTGGTCAAGGGCGACGCCGGGCGGTACAGCGGCTGCACCAGGCTCACGCGGTACGGCACCGACACGGCAAAGCGGCGCAGCTGCAGGCCGCTACCGGCCATCGCCAGCGCGGTGAGCGGGTTGACAATGGCCACGCCCAGCTCTTCGCGCACCAGCGCGCACACCGATACCGCGCTGTGCGTTTCCCACAGTAGCTGACGGCCCACACCGGCCTGCTCGAATACTGCATCCAGCAGCCGGCGATAGCGGTCGTCCGGCGACAGGCTGACAAAGGGCTGGCCAGCAAAATGCTGCGGGCTCAGCACGCTGTGCGCCAATAGGGGGTGACCCTCGGGCAGCACGCACAGCTCGTCGGCCTCCAGCACTGCCTGCAGGCGGGTGCCGGGCGGCGCTTCGCTGTGCTCGGTCAGGCCGATATCAAAGCGCTGCGCGCTGAGCCACTCTTCCAACAACGGCGATTCCTGCGGCGTAATGGCTACCCGCGCCTGCCCGGCTACGGCGTGCAGGCGGCGGCACACCGCCGGCAGCAGCGCGTGGGCAAAGGCCGGCAGACACACCAGCGCCAGCTGCGCCTGGTCCAGCCGCGCCAGGTTGGCCGCGGTTTCGCTTACCCTGGCTAGGCCGACGTAGGCGCGCTGCACCTCGTCGTACAGCGCCAGCGCGCGCGCCGTGGCCTGCAGGCGGCCTTTGTCGCGCTGAAACAGCGCGTAACCCAGCAGCTGCTCCAGCCGCGCCAGCTCGCGGCTGACGGTGGGCTGCGAGGTGCGCAGCAGCGTGGCGGCGCCGGTGACGCTGCCGCTGAGCATGATGGCGCGGAATACCTCGATGTGACGATGACTGATTTCCACGCCTACCCCATATCAAAAATGAATCGATTGGCAAAATAATAGCATTTTACCGCATACGCGGCAGCGGGCATGATGCAGGGCAACACGCCGCTAGCACGGCACACATAACAGGACAAAGCGATGCAAACACCCGACACCTCCCGCCTGGCCGGCCTGGCCGCCCGCTACGGCACCCCGCTGTGGACGTACGACGCCGCCACCATCCGCCAGCGCATTGCCGAGCTGGCCGCGTTTGACACCATCCGCTTTGCACAAAAAGCCTGCAGCAACACCCACATCCTGCGCCTGATGCGCGAACAGGGCGTGAAGGTAGACGCGGTATCGCGTGGCGAGATCCTGCGTGCGCTGGCCGCCGGCTACGACGCCCAGGGCGAGCCGTCCGGCATCGTGTTTACCGCCGACCTGCTGGACCGCGACACGCTGGCGCTGGTGGTGGAACACAATATTCCGGTGAACGCCGGCTCCATCGACATGCTGCAGCAGCTGGGCGCCGCCCACCCCGGCCACCGCGTATGGCTGCGCATCAACCCCGGCTTTGGCCACGGCCACAGCAACAAGACCAATACCGGCGGCGAGCACAGCAAGCACGGCATCTGGCATAGCGACCTGCCGGCAGCGCTGGCGGTGATTCGCCAGCACGGCCTGCAGCTGGTGGGCCTGCACATGCACATCGGCTCTGGCGTGGATTACGGCCACCTGCAAGAAGTCTGCGGCGCCATGGTGAACCTGGTGCGCCAGGTAAAAGACGCCGACCACGACCTGCACGCCATTTCCGCCGGCGGCGGCTTGTCCATCCCCTACCGTGATGGCGACGCCACCGTGGATACCGCGCACTACTTTGGCCTGTGGGATGCCGCCCGCCACGAAGCCGCCGCGCTGCTGGGCCACCCGCTGGCGCTGGAAATCGAGCCAGGCCGCTACCTGGTGGCCGAGTCCGGCAACCTGCTGGCCGAAGTGCGCGCTACCAAAGACGCTGGCCGCAACCACTTTGTGCTGGTAGACGCCGGCTTTAACGAGCTGATGCGCCCGTCCATGTACGGCAGCTATCACCACATCACCGTGGTACCGCAAGACGGCGTAGCGCGTAGCGAGAAACCCAGCGTGGTAGCCGGCCCGCTGTGCGAATCGGGCGACGTGTTCACCCAGGGCGACGGCGGCGTGGTACTGCCGCGCAACCTGCCTGCGGCCAACGTGGGCGACTTGCTGGTATTCCACGATACCGGTGCTTACGGCGCGTCCATGTCCAGCAACTACAACAGCCGCCCGCTGATTGCCGAAGTGCTGGTAGATGGCGATAGCGACCGCCTGATCCGCCGCCGCCAGACGGTAGAAGAGCTGCTGGCGCTGGAAGCGCTGTAAAACACAGCACCCGCAAGACTAACGCCCTGCCGGCACCCGCCCGCAGGGCGTTGTTGCGCCAATAGCCGCCAAAACAGCGTGTTCTGCGCGCACAAAACCTGGCCAGGTTAATCGCCGCGGCACGCCCCATGGTTTACCCCGCAGCGCCAAGCCGCCACACAAGCAAACCAGCATCACCCTGGGCGCACCTTGTCTTACCGCTGCCATACGGCTGACACATGACTGCCTTATCTTGGCGGGCTTTACCGGAGTCCGTACTTGAAAGCCTTGCTGACGTTATTGTGGCTGGCGTGCGCCGGCAGCCATGCCGCCAGCACACTGACGCTGGGCCTGGGCAACCAGGCCTCCCCCCCTTACAAACTGGGTGATGACACCCTGCCTGCTACACGGCCCGGTGTCGCAGTGGCACTGCTGCAACAGGCTGCCGCCCGGTGCGATGTGCAATTGCACATGATCTTGCTGCCCGGCGCCCGCATGCTCAAAGCATTGGAAAATGGAGAGCTGGACGCGGCCGGCTTGCTGTCCTATAGCCCTGAGCGTGCCGCTTACGCCGCCTACCCCATGCACCAGAGCCGGCCGGATGAAAACAAGCGGCTAGCCACGCTGAGTTATGTGCTGTATGCGCGTCGCGGGCATCAGTTGCAGTGGGACGGCAGCACCTTGCAGGGGCTGAAGCGCAAGGTGGGTACCAATACGGGATGGTCGATTAACCGTGACCTGGCAAAGCGGGGCATTGCGGCCGAACCTGCCAACAGCGTGACGCAAAACTTCATGAAACTGCAGGCAGGGCGTATTGATGCCTATGCCACACACCAGGCACTGGGCGACAGGTACATGGCGCAGCATGACAACCTGCCGCTCGTTCGCCTGCGGCCGGTCATCGTTTCCAAGCCGTACTATCTGATTTTTTCGCGCCGCTTTGCCAGACGCCACCCCACGCTGGCCAACTGCATGTGGCAGCAGATAGCCAGCCAGCGCGACCGCTTCTACCACCAGCACCTGCCAGACTATCTGGACTGAGCCACCACCGCGGTGGCGCGCCGCCGTGCGCTGCGCTGCGCCGTGGCAAAGGGTGCGGGTGCCGGGCGCATCAGCGCCGGGTTTTCCGCCAGCAGCCGCTCCATCAGCCGGCCGCGGGCATCGATATGGTGCTGACCATGCCAGTCGGCCAGTAGCTGCTGGGCCAGCTGAAAGTGGCTGGCATCCAGCTGCGCCAACGCGGCCAACTCGAAAGGCAGTTTTAATTCCAGCGCCAGGGCCAGCTGCTTCAATACCGCCAGCTGCCTGCACTGGCCAGACTCGTCCATCATTTTCTTGATACGCTTGGCTGCGTTCATGCTTGTTCCTTAGCTGGCGCGTCACGCGGGGCTTGTATGACACGTCATCAAATCATCAAGTTCTATAAGAACACAGCCACAATGAAAAGTTAAATACCTTTTTATAAAATAAATAGCCAATCATTGGCATAAAAAAAGCACAAGCCACCTGAAAGATTCGCCATCATGAAAGCACTACGCTGTTTGATCCTGCTGCCCCTCCTCCCCCTGCCCGCATTGGCCGCCGCCGCTGCACCCTCTTTCCCCTGTAGCAAAACCGCCAGCAGTGCGGCAAAACAGGTATGCAGCACCCCCGCGCTAGCCGCGCTGGATCGCCAGCTGGCCCAGGTCTATCGCCAGGCACGCAGCAAGGCGGGTAAAACACTGCAAGCCACGCTGAAAGCCGAACAGCGCAGCTGGGTGAAAGGGCGTGACGATTGCTGGAAAGCCGGCGACCTGGCCGCCTGCGTGCACGATAGCTACACACTGCGCATTGCCGAGCTGCAAGCGCGCTACCAGCTGCTACCGGTACAGGCCAGCGCACGCTACCAGTGCGGAGCCCAGGCGGCCAACGAGATGCAGGTACGCTTTTACGCCACCCAGCCGGCCACGCTTATTGCCGAGCGCGGCGACCGCAGCGAGCTGATGTACCAGCAAGCAGCGGCCAGCGGCACGCGCTACGCCGGCCGCAACAGCTGGCTGTGGGAACACCAGGGCGAAGCCACCGTGGTGTGGGAATGGCAAGGCGCCGAAGAGGTATGCCGCGTACAGCCCTGAGCCCGCAGGCCGCCCGCTGCGGCCAACCCTGCAGCATCTAGCCGGCAAAGCTGCGGCGCCAGTCGCCTGGCGACACACCAAAGCGGCGGCGAAAGTGCTGCCGTAGCGATAGCGCGCTGCCAAAGCCGGCCTGCTGCGCGATGGCCTCTACCGTCAGCGGCGTGGTTTCCAGCAGCTGCTGCGCCCGCACCAGGCGCTCGGCCAGCAGCCATTGCTGCACTGTACTGCCGGTGAGCTGGCGAAAATGGCGGGTAAAGGTACGGCGGCTCATCAGCGCCCGCTCGGCCAGGCTGTCCAGTGTATGCGGCTGCTGCAAGCTGGCGCGCACCGCGTCCAGCAGGCCGGCCAGCCGGCTGTCGCGGGCATTATCCGGCAGCGGCTGGGCAATATACTGCGCCTGCCCGCCCTGGCGGTGCGGCGGGGTCACCAGATAACGCGCCACCTGCCCTGCCGCTGTCGCACCGCACTGCTGGCGCAGCAGGTGCAGACAGCAATCCAGCGCCGCCGCTGTACCGGCCGAGGTCAGCACCCTGCCATCATCCAGATACAGGCTATCCGGCGCCACCTGCACCGCGGGAAAGCGCGCGGCAAAGTCATCGGCAAACGCCCAGTGCGTGGTGGCCGCCAGGCCATCCAGCAGCCCGGCCTGCGCCAGCACGTAGGCACCCAGGCACAAGCCCATCACTACCGCACCACGGGCGTGAGCGTCGCGCAGCGCCTGCAGCAGCGCCGGTGCGGCCAACTCGTCCACGTTGCGCCAGCTGGGCACGATCACCACATCGGCCTGTGCCAGCCCATCCAGCCCGGCCAGCCCAAGTAGCTGGAAACCCGCACTACTGGCCAGCGGCCCGGCTTCCCAGCTGCACACCTGCAGCCGGTAGCCCAGCGCCGCACCGTGGCGCTCGCCAAACACCGCGCACGGCACCGCCAGATGAAACGGGCTGATACCGTCAAACGCCACCACTGCCACCTGCCTGCTCATGCCGTACCTCCATCATACCATATGGCCCGATGTTAACGCATATTGTCATGCGGGCCACTCACGATACCGCCGGCAAAGCGGCACACTGTGGCCACTCTCACCCCGCTACGGAACCCGCCATGAGCACCCCACAACGCGCCCTGATCGTTATCGATGTACAAAACGAATACTTCGACGGCCAGCTGCCCATCAGCTACCCGCCACGCGAACACACCCTGCCGCGCATCCTGCAAGCCATCGATGCGGCCAACCTGGCCGGCATACCGGTGGTACTGGTACGCCACGTCGCACCAGCCGGCAGCCCCATCTTTGCCGACGGCAGCCACGGCGCAGCACTGCACCCCGAGGTGGCCACCCGCCCGCACCATCTGCTGCTGGATAAACAGCACGCCAGCTGCTTTACCGGCACCGGGCTGGACGCCTGGCTGCGCGAACGCGGCATCGACACACTCACCATCTGCGGCTACATGACCCACAACTGCGACGCCAGCACCATCATCCAAGCCAGCCACGACGGCTACCGGGTAGAGCTGCTGCACGACGCCAGCGGTGCCCTGCCCTACCGCAACGCCGCCGGCAGCGCCAGCGCCGAGGAAATCCACCGCGTGTACTGCACCGTGATGCACACCGGCTTCGCCGCCGTGGCCGCTACCGGCGACTGGCTGGCGGCGGTAGCCAGCGGCAGCGCGCTGGTGGCAGATAATGTCTACACCTCGCACCTGCGCGCTACGGGCAAGCTGGATTAAGAGAAAATGGCGAAATACTGGTGCGCTTGCATAAAAAGTGCATTCGTCATTAGAATCGCGCAGCCCTGTCATCTGGCATGACACGGACAAACAACAACAAGCACTCCATAGGCCTAAACATGAAACTTGCTATTCCTTGCATGCTGATCGCCGTTGCCACCCTGACTGGCTGCGCATCCATTCTGAACGACCAAACCCAACAAGTTAACGTTAGCACCAGCAGCGGTAGCGCCATCAAAGGCACCGTAAATGGCGTACCGTTCACTGCACCTGGCGTAGTAAGCGTGACTCGTGAAAACAAGAACAAGATTTTTGTCACCGACACCGAAGGCTGCGCCCGCGAAACCGTGGCTGAGAAATCGCCAGATCCCAAATTCTTCATCAATTTGCTCAGTGGTGGCCCTTTTGGCTCTACCACTGACTACTCCACCGAAAAAATGTGGAAGTACAACGAAAACGTCGTAATCAGCTGCAAGAAGTAACCCTCGCCAAGCTCTTTTTGGCATGACGGCCAGTTACCGCGTGCAAATATTGCCGGTAACTGGCCGCATCGCTTTTTACATCACACACGCCCCTGTAGCGGCTATGGCAATACAGCAAAATACTGTGCAAGCAGCCGGCATGCCGCGTATAGAAATGATATTTCTTTAAATCATATGATTGCCTTACTTAAAATCATTTGATTAACATGATTTGTCATGTCAGCAGCCCTGACATGGCATGCAAGCCATAAGGGCTATCACTCTACAAAGGAAAATCATGAAATACGCTATTCCATGCATGCTACTGGCCATCACCACCCTAAGTGGCTGTGCTTCGATCCTGAATGAAAAAACCCAGCAAGTGAACGTCAGCAGCAGTAGCGGCAGCACCATCAAGGGCTCCGTTAACGGTACGCCGTTTACCGCACCGGGCGTGGTTTCCATTACCCGCGAAAACAAGAACAAGATCTTTGTTACCGATACCGAGGGCTGTGCCCGCGAAACCGTGGCAGAAAAATCGGTTGATCCGAAGTTTTTCGTCAACATCCTGAGTGGCGGGCCATTCGGCTCCACCACTGACTACTCCACCGAAAAAATGTGGAAGTACAACGAGAACGTTGTGGTTAGCTGCAAAAAATAATGAATTTTCTACAAGCAATCGCTAAAAGCGGCGTTTTCGCCGCTTTTTTCATCCACACCGCACTGGCCAGCCCCACGCCTGACACACAGGCATGGATGCAGGCCGCACTGGCACAACAGCTGCCGGCCAACCCCGTTTGGCAAGCACTGCTGCATAGCCAACACCAGCACGCCAACATCACCGACCCCACTTTTCTGCTGAGCCACGACCGCTTTTCCACTGCAACCGAAATGGCCCTCACGCTGGAAGCGCTGTACAGCCAACCCGGGGCGGTATGCCGCTTTCCCGCACGTTACTGGTGGCTGAAGCAAAAACTGGCACTGCCCGACCTGCCTCTGGATAGCTGCCCGGACGTGCAAGCCTTCCGCAGCAAAGCACCCATGAATACACTGAGCCTGGTGTTTGTCAGCGAGACACTCACCCAGCCTTCCAGCATGATGGGGCACGCATTTCTCAAGCTGTCGGGGCAGAATGCACAGGGGCAAACCCTGACACACGCCGTCTCGTTCTATACCGATGCGGACACGTTCAACCTGCCCAAATTACTGTTCGATAGCCTGGTTACCGGCAAGCAGGGCTATTTTGCGCTGACCCCCTACCAGGAACAGCAAAGCCGCTATACGGATGAAGAAGAACGCAATGTGTGGGAATACGACTTCAAACTGGATAGCTGGCAGCGCGAGCTGGTGCGACTGCACCTGCTAGAGCTCAAGCAAAGCGATCTGCGGTATTTCTTCCAGGACTACAACTGCGCCACCGTCGTACGCTTCATTATGGCCCTGTCAGGTCGGCTACCAGAGCAAGGCAGCGGCTGGGTAACGCCCAAAGACCTGGTACGTGTAGCAAACGAGGCCGGGCTGATAGACGAGCAGCGCACCATTACGCCCAGCCGCTGGATGACGCGCAACCTAGGCAAACAACTATCCGCAGAGCAGCTGGCGGCCAACCAGGCGGCGCTGCACAGCGATAGCATCAACCCTGCCCTGTTTACCCCTGCCGACGAGCAGCACTATATGCAGCTGGAGCATGCAGCGGCACTGAACCAGTACAGCTATCTGCAAGGCCAGCTAAAGCGCAGCCAATGGCTGCAAAACGACCGCCAGCTGGCAAACATCCGTCAGCAGCAATTTGCCGGCCAGCAGCTCTCCGCCGATGCACGCCTGGACCCGGCCTACGCGCCCGACGACAGCCAGATATCAATCAACTGGCAACAGCGCAATGGCCAGCACGGCGTGCTACTAAGCTACCTGCCCGTGTCACACTGGCTGGCAGACGACAATCGCAGCTACCAACGGGAAAATGGCCTGCAGCTACTCAGCCCTAGCCTGCTGATACCACGGCACGGCAAAGGTGCCAGACTGGATAGCTTTGTGCTGTACGGCATGGAAAGCCTGCTACCTTACGACCCCACCACCGGCGGCCTGTCGGGCAAATTCCGCCTAGCCTACCAGCCACAGTACGGCAAGCAGCTGCAGCTGGCACGCGCCACCTCGGCCATTGCCATGGGCGGGCTTACCCGCCGCCTGCACGACGATATCGACCTGTACCTGCTGGCCGGTGGCGGGCCCGGCATGCGTAGCGGCCAGGTTTATCTGCAAGCACAGGCGGAGGCCGGGCTGATTCTGCGCGGTGTGTTCAACAGCAAAACGCAGCTACAGCACAGCTGGCACCGCAACGAGCTGAACAGCCACGAAGGCTATCGCCAGCTAGCTATCTGGCAGTCGCTGTATCTGAACCGCCAGCACACCGTATGGCTGGGAGCGAAGTGGCGCCGCCAGGGCGTCACCACACAGCACGACACCACCCTGGGTTACAAGTACCTGTTCTAGCCCCTGCGGCCAACCCTGCCGCCCTCACAACGGCAGGCGGCTGCCAGCCTTGATTTCGCGCAGCGCCAGGCTGGAGTGGATGGACACCACGCCTGGCGTCTGGCGCAGGACGGTTTCCACAAACACGCTGTAGTCGTCCAGCGTGCGCGCCACCACCTGCAGCAGATAATCAGCGTCTCCGGTGATCTTGTGGCAGCTCAGCACCTGCGGGTGCTGGCACATGGCCGCCTCGAAGGCATTGGGCAGCTCGCCGCCGTGTACGCCAAAGCGCACCTGTACAAAGGCCAGCACATCCAGCCCCAGGCGGCGCCGGTCCAGGTTGGCCTGGTAATCGCGCACATAGCCTTCCTGCTGTAGCCGCTTTAGTCGGCGCCAGCACGGCGTGACGCTCAGTGACAGCGCCTCGGCCAGCGCGGTAGCAGACAGCGCGCCGTCTGCCTGCACCAGGCGCAACAGCGACAAATCGGTTTCGTCCAACGCCTTGTCGGCAAATTTTTCGCTCATATGCACGCCAATACAGAATAATTTTGCCCATTATGCAAAGCGGCGCAGGCAGATAGCAAAGCATTTTCAGCCATCGCGCCGGATACTGGGCTTTTGCACTGCGGAGCCCACCATGCTGACCTTTTACAGTGACACCCACCGCCTGCACCACGGCAGCGAGCTGAAAGACGGCCACCTGATGCCCTGTTTCGAGGAGCCAGGCCGCGCCGACACTATCTTGCAGCGCGTACTGCAAAGCCAGCTGGGCACCGTACTGCCCGGCCAGGCGTTTGATGCCAGCTGTTATGCCCGCGTACACAGTGCCCGCTATGTCCGCTTTTTGCAGCAAGCCTGGGACGAGTGGCAGGCGCTGGGCCACCAGCACCACGCCCTACCTCTGGTGTGGCCGGTACGCGACCTGCGCCACGATATCGAGCCACAGCATATCGATGGCAAGCTGGGCTTTTATGCCATGGATGCCGGTGTGGCCATTACGCCCGGCACCTGGGCGGCGGTCAGCGCCAGCGCCAACCTGGCACTGAGCGGCATGCAGGCCGTGCTGGGCGGCGAGCAGGCGGCGTTTGCGCTGTGTCGCCCGCCTGGCCACCACGCGGCGGCCGAATACATGGGCGGCTATTGCTACCTGAACAATGCCGCCATCGCCGCGCAGTACGCACGCGACCACGGCGCGGCGCGGGTGGCGGTGCTGGATATCGACTTCCACCACGGCAATGGCACGCAGAGCATCTTTTACCAGCGCAGCGATGTGCAGTTCATCTCGCTGCACGGCGACCCGCTGGTGAGCTACCCCTATTTCAGCGGCCACGCCGACGAAACCGGCAGCGGCGACGGCGCGGGCTACAACCTGAACCTGCCACTGCCGCACGGCACGGCGTGGGATGGCTACCAGGTGGCACTGGCACACGCCTGCCAGCGCTTGCAGGCCTATCGCCCGGACGTGCTGGTGGTGTCACTGGGGGTGGATACCTTCAAGGATGACCCGATCAGCCATTTCCTGCTGGATAGCGAGCACTACAGCCGTATCGGCGCCATGCTGGGCGCGCTGGGCCTGCCCACGCTGTTTGTGATGGAAGGCGGCTATATGGTGGATGCCATCGGTAGCAATACCGTGAATGTATTAGCCGGCTTTAGCGGCCCGTAATGGCGCTGGGCATGGCTGATAAAAAAACACCCCGCCAGCCAGGCTGACGGGGTGTTGTGCTAGTTGGCCGCAGGCTTAGCGGCAGCCTTCCGGCGTGCAGAACGCGCCATCGGCGGCCTGCTCTGCGGTGGCACCGCCCAGCAGCGTTTGCAGGTGGCCGGCAAACGCGCTGGGCTGCCCCAGCCACGGCGAGATGTCCAGCCGCTGCAGCTGGCCGTTGACCTCCAGCAGTAGCGAGGGGAAACCGCGCAGGCCATTGGCGGCCATGTCACGGTGGCTGCGGCCAACGTGGGCGTCGAATTCGCCGGCCTGACGCTGGTATTCGGCGGCAAAGGCCGCGTCGTCCAGCCCCAGCTCGGCGGCCAGTGCTTGCAGCACGCTGGCATCGGCAATGCGGCGGCCTTCGGCGTAATGGCCGTGCTGGATGCGGTGCAGCATGGCCAGGCCCTGGCCAGCCAGCGCCTCGGCCGCCAGGATAGCCAGCGTGGGCGGCGTGCTGTCGAACACCGCGCTGCCATCCAGCAGCAGGCCGTTAAAGTAGGCATCACCAAACGGCTGGCCGGTCAGCGCGTGAATGCGCTGATCGTGCGGCATCACGTAGTTGCGCAGCTGGGGTGACACCGGCTGGCGGTTGGCACCGCTCATCATGGCGCCTGCGTGCAGCGCCACACGCAGGCCGGGGATGGCAGCCGCGGCGGCGGTGAGCGGTGCGGCGCCGTAGCACCAGCCGCACAGCGGGTCGTAGTAGTAATGCAGGGTGGCGCTTACCATTTCATTTCGCCTTTGTTCACTTTGGCGCCGATATCCAGCGCAATGCCCAGGCCGGCTTCGGGGTAGGCACGTTTCATGGCGTCGATCAGCTCGGCACCGGTTTTGGCCTTGGCCGCTTCGCTGTCAAAGCGCAGCAGGTACTGGCGGGTGTAGTCGATGGTGCTGGTATCCAGCGCGGTGCCTGGCAGCATGTGGCCGGGCACCACTACCGCCGGTTTCAGGGCTTTCATTTCGTCCAGCTGGGCAACCCAAGCCTGGCGCTCGGCCGGCTGCTGGGTGTCGGCAGTCCACACGTGCAGCTTGCCGAATACGGCCACGTTACCGGCGATGGCACGGATAGACGGAATCCACACATAAGGGCGGTGCGCCAGCACGCCATGGGTGCCGCGGATGGCAATTTCTTCGCCGTCTACGGTCAGCTTGTCAGCCGCCAGTGCGGTAGGCAGCACCGGTTTTACCGGGGCGTTGGCACCCATTTTCGGGCCCCAGAACGCTACCTTGCCCGCCAGCTTGGCGCTGATTTTCTCGCGCACGGCGGCGGTGGTTACCACCTCGGCCTGCGGGAAGATCTGCTTCAGCACTTCGGCGCCAAAGTAGTAGTCGGGGTCGGCATTGCTGATGAAGATGGTTTTCAGGGTCTTGCCGCTGTCCAGCACGTTGGCCGCAATGCGGTAGGCGTCGGCGCGGGTAAAGCCAGTGTCGATGACCACCGCCTCGCTCTTGCCGCTCACCACCACGGCGTTGGCGTGGAAGCTGTTGCCGTCGGCGTTGTACACCTTCAGGTTCAGCGGCTCGGCAGCGTGGGCGGCGCCGAAAGCCAGGGCAAAAGAGGCAGCAAGCAGGGTTTGGCGAATCATGGTCAGTCCTTTCAATGAGGCGGCAAACACTGCCGCGGTGTGCATCGGGTATGGACGACACTATAATTTCTAAATTCGCGCAGATAAACGCGATAAACTGCGCATATTTGTTGCACAAATCGAGCAAATCATGGACAGACTCACCGCCATGCAGGTGTTTGCCGACGTGGCCACCAGCGGTAGCTTTACCACCAGTGCCGAGCGGCTAGGCATGTCGCGCGCCATGGTCACGCGCTACGTGGCCGAGATGGAGCAATGGCTGGGCGCCCGCTTGCTACAGCGCACCACCCGCAGCGTGACGCTGACCGACGCGGGCGAGCAGGCCCTGCGCCGCTGCCTGCAAATGCTGGCCCTGGCCGAAGAAACGGCAGACGAGGTCGCCCCGCCGGACGGCACGCTACGCGGCCAACTACGGCTGACCAGCAGCATGTCGTTTGGCCACGCCCACCTGGCCGCCGCCATTAGCGACTTTCTGGCGCTGCACCCGCAGCTGAAAATAGACCTGAACGTGGGCGATGCCGCGCTGAACCTGGTAGAGGCACGCATCGACCTGGCCATCCGCATCAGCAGCGAGCCCGACCCGGCGCTGATTGCCCGGCCACTGGCCAGTTGCCAGTCGGTGCTGGTGGCCAGCCCGGCCTACCTGGCGGCACAAGGTTGGCCGCAACAACCGGCCGATCTGGCCCGCCACCGCTGCCTGGGCTACGCCAACTTTGGCCGCAGCACCTGGCGCTTTGGCCGGGATGGCGAATGGCAGGC
>JAIXTB010000029.1 GCA_027484385.1 Neisseriaceae bacterium
TCATTTCGGTAATGGCACTATGTCGAAACGAATGAAAAGCCAACTTGGATCGATTTTGGAAGTCTAGTTTCTCCATAAACGTCCGATTAAACCATTTATTCACGCTGTCGCCATAATCCGTGCGCTCGTCAAAGAAAAGCTTCTCAAAACCACCTTTAAGGCGTTCCGCGTGATATTCCAATATCCCGCATTTAATCAACTCAGAATGGAATGGAACGAATCGATTACTTGAGCGATTTTTGACGCTCTTGTCCGACCCTTCGGTCTCGCAGATTTCAAAGCCCCATATGCCATTTTCTTGCTTGATATCGGCAACATCTAACTGTGCGATTTCTGCCTGTCTGGCTCCCGAATATATGGCAATCATGGGAATGAAATAATGCCATTCACGCCTGAATCTGTCTCTGTTGATGTTGAGCAGATTGATGATGGTTCTAATCTGTTCGCTGGTGAAGGCGTCGCGCTTATCTCTGCTGCTTTCTGTTAGCTTTCTACGGCCTTTTTCGATAAACGAGCAGTTGCAGTACCCTTTGGAATTTGCCCACGAAAAAAAGGTATTCAAGCACGCAATATACTTGTTGAATGTCTCATCCGTTAGTGTCTCAACTTCGCCGCCCTCACTCATGATTCGCCTTACTTCTTGGATCATTTTTTCGGGCGTCAATGCTTTGTATTCTTTGCGGTTCTGATGGGCTGGAAGTAGTGCCAATTCCTTTAGGGCTTTGACATACATTTCTTCGCTAAAATCGGCAATGGTATGCTTCCCGATAATGCAATTCCATGCTGCTAATCGTCGGGTGTAGTAGTAGCGATTATTGTCAGACCACTTTGTCGAGTCGATGCTCTTGAATAGGAATTCGTGAATGGCATCATGAATGGTGACAACGGGCTTCTGTTCTTGCTTCTTGGCTGGCTTGTCGGATCGTTTTTCTAGCATGTCCAACGATTGCTGTAGCAGTTGCTTGGCGGTCTCTTCTTCGCCTGCTTTGATGTTGTTCAGCTCTACCTTGTGACCATCCGCTGTGGTGACAACAAAATCCAGCTTGCCGACAAGGTCTTTCACGCTACGCTTCTTGAATAAATCCATATGCTCATCATTGCTAAACAGTTCATCACATTGAACTGCATAACGTCGCGCTAGGGCAAGGGCTGCCTTTGGATCGCGGGTTCGTAGAGAGACACGGATATCCGGCCTTGTGTTGTGCTTCTGACGTATAGAAGAGGGGATGGCTCTACGGAAGTAGAAGATGCCATTGGTGTGCTGGTAGACGTAAGAGGAGAGGTTGCCCATCTTTTCGCTCCCATCGATGTCACAGTCACTGTCACAATCGATGTCATAAATTGACGAAAAGACAAACCCAAAGAAAAAAGCCCTGAAAAATCAGGGCTTTGCGAGAATCTGGTGGAGGCGGCGGGAATCGAACCCGCGTCCGGAAATCCTCTACGAAGAGATCTACATACTTAGTCGTGTCATTTGGATTTAACCGCTACCACGCCGACGGACAGGCTGAGTATTGGCGAGTTACCTTAAGTTTAGCCCCTGATCAAGTAACCCGGTCAAAGGCGATCTGATGTGAAATGACTCTACCGGGGTTGCCCCCACAGCCCATCAGCAAGCTGCTGTAGAGTCTAGCGGCGATTAAGCGGCTAGAGCGTAAGTTTCGTCGTTTGCGACTAAATAAATTCAGTGTTTAACGGGATGACTGAAATCCCGGTATGCCCTCATCCGCTTCGCAACCCCCGTCGAAACCAGGTCGCCCCCAGATAAGAGTGCAGAGTATAGCGCCATTCCCGCGTGGGCGCTAGCGTGCGGGGCTTATTGTACGGGGGACAGCGCTTCGATCAGGGCGACTTCCTGGGTGTAGCTCAGGGCTTTCAGGCGCTCCAGCAGGGCGTCGCCGTCGGCCTGGTGCTTTTGGTCCAGCTCGTCGTGCAGGATGCGGCTTTCTACGGCCAGCCACAGGCCGCGGCACGATTCGGCGGTTTCAAAGCGGGTGCTGCGCAATACTTCGGCTACCAAGCGCAGCTCGTTGTCGCTGAAGCGGCGCGACAGCATGGCTTGCTCGCGACGGATGATTTCGGCGTAGCGGTCGCACATTTCCTGGATGCGCGCGTCGAGCGGCGGTTCGGCGGGGGCGTCTTCCAGTGCTTCGGCGTTGTACCAGGCGGCGGCGTCCAGGGTGATGCTTTCGGCGGCTTCCTGCCAGGCTTGCTGCAGGGCTTGGGTGAACTGCGGGTTGGCCGCAAAGCTGAGGTTAAAGGCCATGGCGGGTGGCTGCTCTGGGTGGAGCAGGGCACCGTTGGCGGCCAGCTCGCCGTCTTCGGTGCAGCCAACTTCGGCGCGCCAGATGCCTTCTTCTTCGGTGGCCAGGTTGTCTACCAGTACTTCAAGGTAGGGCAGTGCCAGCGCCTGGCCTTCGTCGGCGGTGACCAGGCGGATGGCGATGTCGAACAGGTGCTGTTTGGCCAGCGTCATGATCTGCAGGCCGTTGTCGTGGCGCAGCAGGGTGTAGCTGCTACCGGTGTCGTACACGGCGAGGTCATGCGCGTCGCGCGCGCTCTTGCTGAGTATGCCGTTTAGCTGGCTGGCCAGCTGGTTTATGTCGGTGTCTGGCGCACCGTAGCTGGTGCGATAGTCAAGGTGGGCGTGCCACAGTGCGTTCCAGTCGTACATATGTGTTCTTTCTTGCTAGAAAACGGCGCCAGTGTACAGAAAAAATCACGTGAGAACTGTAGAGTTGGCCGCGGCATGGTAGAATCCGCGCGACTTTTTAAAATGACGTATCCCCATGACCCGACAAATTCGTAACATCGCCATTATTGCTCACGTTGACCACGGCAAGACCACGCTGGTTGACCAACTGCTGCGCCAATCCGGCACTTTCCGCGAAAACCAGCAGGTTGACGAGCGCGTAATGGATTCCAATGACCTGGAAAAAGAACGCGGCATTACCATTCTGGCCAAGAACACCGCCATCGAATACGAAGGTGTTCACATCAACATCGTTGACACCCCGGGCCACGCCGACTTCGGCGGTGAAGTAGAGCGCGTTCTGGGCATGGTGGATGGCGTACTGCTGCTGGTGGATGCTGTAGAAGGCCCGATGCCGCAAACCCGCTTTGTGACCAAGAAAGCCCTGGCCCTGGGCCTGCGCCCTATCGTGGTCATCAACAAGGTAGACCGCCCGGGCGCACGCCCTGACTGGGTGGTGGATCAGACTTTCGACCTGTTCGACAAACTGGGTGCGACCGACGAGCAGCTGGACTTCCCGATCATCTACGCTTCGGGCCTGAACGGCTTTGCCAAGCTGGAGCTGGAAGAAGAATCCGACAACATGCGCCCGCTGTTCGAAACCGTGCTCAAGCACGTGCCTACCCCGCCGGGTAGCCCGGACGCGCCGCTGCAGCTGCAGATTTCTGCACTGGACTATTCCACTTATACCGGCCGTCTGGGTGTGGGCCGCGTACTGAACGGCCGTATCAAGCCAGGCCAGGCTGTCGTGGTGATGAACCATGACGACCAGGTGGCTTCGGGCCGTATCAACCAGGTGCTGGGTTACAAAGGCCTGGATCGCGTGCCGGTAGAAGGTGCCGAGGCTGGCGACATCATCATCATTTCCGGTATCGAAGATATCGGTATCGGTGTGACTATCTGCGACAAAGAGCAGCCGGTTGGCCTGCCTATGCTGTCGGTGGATGAGCCTACCCTGACCATGGACTTCATGGTGAACTCGTCCCCGCTGGCCGGTACTGAAGGCAAGTTCGTGACCAGCCGCCAGATTCGCGACCGTCTGACCAAAGAGCTGCTGACCAACGTGGCTCTGCGTGTGGAAGATACCGAAGATTCCGACGTGTTCCGTGTATCGGGCCGTGGCGAACTGCACCTGACCATTCTGCTGGAAAACATGCGTCGCGAAGGCTTTGAAATGGCTGTGGCCAAACCGCGCGTGGTGTTCAAGGAAGTGAACGGCGAGAAGTGCGAGCCGTACGAGAACCTGACCATCGACCTGGAAGACTCCCACCAGGGTGGTGTGATGGAAGAA
>JAIXTB010000007.1 GCA_027484385.1 Neisseriaceae bacterium
ACATGAAAGCCTGCGCCCGGCGGTGTTCGTTTTCGTACTGCAGCTTCAGCTGATAGGTGTTATTGAGCACAGCATGGGCGAGGTAACCCTGATAAATGACTGCATCTTTCCAGCCAAGAATCGAAAGAACCCCTAACATCTCGGCGCAAGTCTTCAGATCAAAATTTCTCCAATTACGGTTACTTCTAGGGGGCGTTAAAATATTATCAAACCAATAACTCCAAAAAAATGATTGCCGAACTCCAATTTCATAATAACGAGCCCATTTTGCAAGCTTATCCAACCAAGCATCATCCAAATGTGCTGTTGCTAGAATAGTCCTAAGCTGCACTCCAGCCAGGCTCTCAGCCGTATTTTTAGTGGCATTTACTTTATTGGGAATTTCTCGCTCAGGGAGTTCATCAGAACGGGTAACGTAGTCACTGATTGAATCAATATCAATCTGCATCAAACTTCTTGGCATGCGCTGCCAACTCTCCTCCAGTTTCCTGATTTTTTTTACAATTGCCTCTCTTGACGGCCACTTAGAACTAACACCCATACGGTCGCATTCAGCATTTACTTTGGCCATGATTCTACCTTGAACGTTGCCACACCCGAGGTGCCCGGCGCTGGCACACCAACCTTTACGGTAACGCCTTGCACTTTAAAAGCACCTGAACTCAGTGCGTCTTTTATCTTTTGAACCATAATCTTGTTCTCTGGAATACTGAATATGGACGGATTATTTACCCAGCCCCACAACCTCGCCTCCGGATCCCCCGCCGTATTTTTCGCCCCACCAACACCCATCTGGGACGACTTGGCATCCATCACCACCACGGTAATAGTATCGCCATGAATCGCCACAGCGCAGCCATCACAACCGTGGCCACTGGCATTTTGCAAAGGCTGAAACTTCAGCGTGGTTTTTTCGTTTAGCAGCTGCAGTGCCAACGTTTCACCCAGATCCCCATTCTGTTTGCCGGCAGTGTGCGACAAGGGAATACTGGCAAAGGTCTGACCAAACAGCGCCTCTACCTTGTCCACTTTGCCAGACGTGGCTATAGCAGACGCCCCGCCTGCGCTTTGCCCACCCGCCGCCGGCTTCACCGCCAGCGCAGGCCGGCCATTACCACCAACCGACAATGCCAAGTCTGGCAGAATCAGCGCCGTTTGCGTCATGAACACATCGATGACGCTCGCCGAGGCGCCCAGTTTCTCAAACTGCGCCGTGGCTGTGTTGATGTCGCGTACTTGCTCGTTGTAAGTGGCCAGCAGCAGCGCCCGCTCCTGCGGGGTCTTGGCCATGCCCAGTGCGCTGGAGATGAAGAACAGGCTTTCCTGCAAGCCATTCAGGGTGCTGGCACACACGGCCAGGCTGGCACCGCCGCCGCCACAACGCTCGGCCACGACCTTATCCCAGTATTGTTCTTGCTGCTGTATCTCCCGACTGAGCTGCGCCACATCACAACGGCCCGCGCAGGCGCGCAGTGTTTGCATCAGGGTGGTGGCAGCACGGGTGTTGAGCGAGTTATTCTCCACCTCATTCTTCGCCCCCTGCCCGCCTGCCAGCGCCGAGGCGGCGTTACCGCCGGCCAACCCGCCCGCCAGGCTGCCGGCCAGTGTGGTAAGGGCGGCGACGGTGTCTTTCTGGCTTTCGGTAAGGTTGGCCGCGTCGCTGCCGTACAGGTTTTGTGCCAAGGTGGCGGCGATGAGCGGGGCGCTGCCGGCGCCGGCGGCCCCGGCCACGGCGTTGTCGCCTTTGGCGGCCGCGATCGTGGCGCCCAGCAGGGCGTGCGCCATGGCGTTGGCGGCGGTGTTGACCTGGCCGGTGGCGGGGTCGGTGGTGAGCTGCTTGATCTGGCTGGCCAGGTAGGGTGCGGCGGCACCGGCGATGGCGGCGCTGGCGTCGCCCCCGGCCAGGCCTTGCAGCGCGGCGGTAACGGCGGTGATGGCTTGCTGCACGCTGCCGCCTTTGCCCCAGGTGGCTTGCAGCTGCTGGTAGTCGGCACTATTGGCGTAGGCGGGGTCGGCTTTGGCGCGCTCGGTGGCGGCGTTCAGCTCGGCGCGTTTGTGGGTGTTGGCGATCTGCAGCGTTTGCTGGCCGATGTCGCCGATGAGCTGGATGGCTTGCAGGCGGTCGAGCTCGGCTTGTTTGTTAAAGATGGGGCTGAGGCCGTTGGCGGTGCCGCTGGTGTCGCGGCGCAGGGTGGCGGTGTCTTGCTGCTGCGCGGCGCTGTCGCGCACGGTAAGGCTGCCGGCGCTGATGGCGGCCAGCGTGGTGCTGCTGGCGCTTCCCTGGGTGTGGCCACCGTTCAGGAGGGTGCTGGCGTTGCCCAGCGCGTTGGCGGCGAGGTTGCCGCTGGCACTGGAGCTGCTGCTGGCGCCAATGCTCTGGCTTTCCACGCGGTATTCGGCGCGGTTTTGCAGGTCTTGCCAGCCGAGGGTGGCGGTGCTGAGCTGGTTTTGCTCGGGGCTGGCGCTACTGGCGATGACGGCACCGTCTAGCTGGGTGTGGCCGCCTACTTGCACGTTAAAGCCGCCCTGCCCGGCGTACAGCCCGCTTTGCTCGGCCACGCTCTGGTACTGGCTGTCGATGCGCTGACGGCTGAGGCTGGCGTTGACGCCGCCACCAGTACCGATGATGGCCACGCTGCCGCCGGCGCTGATGCTGCGCTGCTGGCTGGCGTAGTTGTCCTGGTCTTGCTGGCTGGTGAGGGTGAGGCTGCGGCCAACGTTGGCCGCCATGGTGTCGCCACTGGCCTGCGCACCGGTGAGGGTGGTGTCGCGCCCGCTGTTCAGGGTGAGCGTTTGCCCCGCGGTGATATTGCTTTCGGTGTAGCTGTCGGTGTCGCCGTTTTCTTTGCCGCTGGCGCGGTTGGCGTTGGCGAATACGCTGATACCCGCTTTGCCGCTGCCTACCCCGACGCTGACACCGACGGCACCGCCGCTACTGCTATGGCTGCCGGTGGTGTCGCTGCGGTTTTGTGCAGACTGCAGGGTGATGTCGCGGGCGGCGTCCAGCGTGACGTTCTGCGCCTTGATGCTGCTGCCGATCATCGCCAGGTCGCCGGTATTAGCGACGCCGTCGGCACCTTTGCTGCCGTCGCCGGTGGCGGTGATGTGCACATTGCCGCCAGCGTTGAGCTCGCTGCTGCTGGCATTGCTGCTGCTGGTCTGGCTTTGGCTCTGGCTGCGCTGGCTGCCCAGCGAGACCGATACACCGACAAAAGACGGGTCGGCCACCTCGCCGTTGCCGCCGCCCTGCTGCGCGGTTTGTACCGCCTGGTAGCCCGCCAGCCCGGCCTTGACGCTTTGCAGTGCGGCCAAGCGGCTGTTGTTGCTGTTACCTGCGGCCTGGGCGGCGCTGACGGCGGTTTGTGCGGCGTCTACCACGCCACCGCTTAGCGCCACGGTGACGCCGCTTTGCTTGCTGTAGCTGGATGTCTGCTGGATTTGCGTGTGCTCGGCGTGTTCGATGCGCACGTTTTGTGCGGCCAGCGTGATGTCTTGCCCGGCGATGACGTCGCTGCCTTTGAGCTGCAGGTCTTTGCCGGCCTGTATCGACACATCGCCCTGCACGCTGCCGATAGTGCTGCCCACCGCCTGGGTGGTGGTGACGGTGTTGGCGTTGCCTTGCTGGGCTTTGCCCACGGTAACGCCCAAGCCGCCGCTGCTCATCAGGCCGGATTTTTTCTCGTCGCGGCTGTGGCTTTCGCTGCTGCTGTTCTGTGCGGCGGCGACGGTGATGTTGCCACCGGCTTTTAGGGTGGTGGCCTGGTCGCTGACCACTTGGCTGGCCTGGATGGCCATATTGCTGCCGGCCTGCAGGCTAATGCTGTGGCCGGACACGCTGCTGCTAACGATGTCGGTTTGCTGGCGTTGCTCGCTTTCGTTGGTGGTTTTACGGCTGAAGGTGCCTTTTTTGCTGCTCTGCGTTTGCCAATCCACGCTGCTGGTATTTTCACCGTTCACCAGGCTAAGGTCGCGCCCGGCTTGCAGGGTAACGGCACCTTTGTCGCTGGCCAGGTTGGCCGCACGGGCACTCAGGTCTTGCCCGGCTACCAGGGTAAGGTCGCCGGTGGTACGGATGTGGGTACCAGTTTCGGCTTGCTGGCTGCTGTGCAGGCGGTCGGTGGTGTTCCAGCGCACGTCGCGGCTTTCGCCGCTGCTGACAGTGGCCAGATCAACGTTGCGGCCGGCTTGCAGGTGGGTGCTGCCGCCATCGGCCTGGTTGACGAGCCGGGCACCGGCCAGGGTGAGGTCGCGCCCGGCGCTGGCCAGCAACAGCCCGGTGCCGCCGTCTACGTACAAGCCGGCCACGCGCTCTACAGTGGTTTGCTGCAGGCGGTTACCGCCGCTGCCGTATTGCTGGCTATGGGTTGTGCTGCTAACGGCAATATCGCGCCCGGCGGCCAGCTGCAGGCTGCTGCCGGCGCGTATCTGCCCGCCCAGGTTGTTGATGTCGGTGCGCGCTTGCAGGGCGATGTCTTGCCCTGAAAGCTGGCCGCCCAGGTTGTGCAGGTTGTCGGCGTTGATGGCCAGTAGCTGGCGGCCGGCGATCTGGCCCTGGTTGGTCAGGTCGCCACCCAGCTTGAGCTGCAGGCGGTCTGCGGCCAACAGGGCGCCATCGGCACCTGCGTCGCCAGGCTTGAGCTTGACGTACACCTGCGGCACCAGCGCGGTTTGCTGGCTGCCGTCCGGCAGGGTGATGGTGTGGGCTACCAGCCACACGATGTCACTGGTGAGGCGGGCCATTTGCTCGGGGCTCAGGGCGATGCCGGGGCGCAGGCCGTACTGGCTGGCAAAGGTGAGACCGTTGTCCATCAGCGCGCGGTATTGCGCTTCGTCATTGCTGTAACCCGCCAGGAAGCGGCGGCCGGTGAGCTGGGCGACCTGGTCGCGGATGAGCTTTTGTTCGTAGTAGCCATCGCCCAGGCGTTGCTGCGCGGTGGCGGGGTCGATGGCCATGGCTTGCAGCATGTAGTCGCTGCCCAGCCACTGCCGGTACTGGGTAAAGGCGGGGTCGGTCTGGATAAGGTAGGGGCTGCTGGCAGCGCTGCGGTGGTACAGGCTGCTGCGCGGCAGCGTCACGTTGACACTGCCGGTTTGCACCAGCCCCGGCATGGCGCCAGCTGGCGGGGTAACGCGGATGATACCGTCGCTGCCGCCGCGCACGTTGGCCGCCCCGGCACCAGGGGCGGCGGGTGTTTGGACATGCGGCGCGTGGCGGCCTTGGTCCAGATTGCCGACATCGCCACCGTTGATCACCAGCGCCTGGTTGGCAGTAATGCTGGCGGCCACGCTGCCCAGCTCGGTGCGGATGTCGGGTGCCGCGCCCTGGTAGCTGCCGAAACCATAGGTAATGTGGGTATTGCTGAACTGGTGCAGGCGGTACAGCGTGGCGGCGGTATTCACTACCTTGCTGCTGCCCTGCCCTTCGCTGCTGCCATCCACCAACAGGCTGCCGCCGGCAGCGATCTGGCTGTAGCGGTTGTCCAGTAGCTGGCCGGGGGCCAGCTGCATATTGCCACCGGACCGGATAACAGCGGCGGCGCCGGCGTCGGCGGCCAGTACGTCGTCGATGGCGGTGTGGTGGGCGATGCGGGCGGCTTCGTTACCGGGCTCCTGGCTGGGATGGTTCAGACGGTGGACGATGGTACGGGTCGGGTCGTCCAGTTGATAAGGCGTTACCAGCTGGACGCAGTTGCTGGTACAGGTACCGTATTGCGGGCTGTACTGCACACCGTCGTACTGATAGGCAAAAGCAGGTGCCCCGCCACCACCGGTAGGCGTCAGCTCGACAAAGGGGTCGTCCCCCCCGGCAAACTGATCCGGGTTAGCTTGCGCATCTTGCCGCCACAGGTAGTAAATGGTGCGGGTGGTTTCAACCGGCACACTGGTACGCCAGCGCTCGCCGGTGGCGCTCCAGCCCCGACCACGGGCAAAGAAGAAACTGCTGGTTTGCGGGGTAAGTTTGACCACGGCACGCCCCAGCTGCTTGCCATCCGGGGTGATGAAGGTATCGTTGCTGACGATGTCGGCAGGGTTCAGGTACAGGATTTCATAAGCACGGTAGTTGGCCGAGCTACGCAGGTCGTGTCCGTTATGCCCATTACCCTGCCAGCTGGCCACCTGCATGTAGGCGGTGTCGTCGATGCTGTTTTGCTGGGTGATGCTGGTGCGTAGCCGCTCGTTGCGAATGGTGTCGGCGGCGATGGCTAGATCGACTTGGGCCTCGATGGTGGCGGACTGGTTGTGTACCAGCTGGGCGCTACCGGTGGCCTGGTGCTGGCTATCCAGCTGGCCGCCAATAGCCAGACTGCCATCGCTGTAGATCAGGCTGTTTTCTGCGTTGATTAACTGCCCCACGCCCAGCTGCAGGTCTTGGCGGACAGCAATAGTGGCGGCTCGGCCAGCATCGGACTGGTTGTGCAGGCTGGCACTGGCCAGCGCGATGCGGTCGCCGTACAGGCGGCCACCCGGCTGGTTGGTGATGGCATCGGGCGCGCTGATGGTCAGCAGCCCGGCGTCGATCAGACCAGCGTTGTCCACCCGGCTGGCGACGGTGATGGCCAGCGCCTGGGCGCTGATTTCGGCCCCTGCCTGGTTATGTAGCGCTGCCGCCTGCAAGCTGGCCTGTCCACCGGTGCGCAGCGTGCCTGCGTGCGTGAGTGCCCCAGGCGTAGCAATGCGCAGATCACGCCCTGCCTGGGTGCTACCGGCTAGCGTCAGGCCGGTTTGCAGCTGCAGGGTAAGGTCGCGCCCGGCGGCCAGGGTGCCACTGCCTGCCAGGCTATCGGCCACCAGCTGCAGGTCTTGCCCGGCTTGCAGTTGGCCGCGGCTGTTGTCTACGCCGGTAGCGGCCAGCTGCAGGCTGCCGCCGCTGGCCAGCGTGCCGTCGTGGTTATCCAGCTGCGCCGCAAGCCGGATATGGGTATCGCCGGCGCTGCGCAGCTGGCCCTGGGTGTTATCCAGGCTGGCTGCGGCCAACGCTAGCTGGCCGGCCTGCAGGCCCTGCGCCGTGCCGCTGGTAAGACGGTTGTCGATATCGCCGGCCTGTACATCCAGACGCTGGCTGCCCAAGAGCAGGCCCTGGCGGTTGTCCAGCGTGCCATTAGCCAGCTGGATACCCAGCGTGACCGCCTGCACCTGGCCGCTGCCGTTATCCAGGCTGTGCGCCTGTAGCTGCAGTGCCGTCTGGCCCGCCAGCAGGCCGGCATTGCGCACGCTATCGGCCTGTAGCTGCAGGCTTTGCTGGCTGCCAATGGTACTGCCGGTGCCGTTGAGCAGCGCGGCGCTACGCATGGTGAGCGGGCCGGTGCTGACGATGCTGGCGCCGCTGTCGTTAGTCAGCGCCTGACCGTGGGTATCGATGCTGAGCGGGCCGCCGGCCTGAATCTGCCCGCCTTGATTGTGCAGCGCGCCGCTGTGCAGCACCACGTCGCCGCCACTGATGACGGCCTGCTGGTTGTGTACGCCGCTACTTTCCAGCTGTAGTTTGCCCGCCGCCTGGATGCGCCCGCCCGCCAGATTGGCCAGCTCGCCCACTTGCAGCTGTAGCTGGCCGCCAGACAGGATGCCGCGCTGGTTACCGCTGTCTGCGTTGTGCAGTGCCTGGCCCCGGGTGTCGATAGCCAGTTGCTGGCTGGCCTGAATCAAGCCGCCGCCGTTATCCAGCGCGCCGCTACGGCTGGACAAGGTGTCGGCGGCCAACGTGCCGCCGCGGTTATCTACGCTGGCGGCCTGCAGCTGTAGCGAGCTGGCCTGCATGCTGCCCAGGCGGTTATCCAGTGCGGCAAACGATGTCAGCTGCAAAGCGCTGGCGGCCAAGAGTTGGCCGCGCTGGTTGTTCACTGCGGCCAACTGCAGGCTGGCGCTGCCCTGCCGGCTGGCGAGCACGCCATCACGGTTATCCAGCTGCGCCGCTTGTACCGTTAGCGCCTGCTCGGCCAGCACGCTGCCGCGCTGGTTATCCAGCTGGCCGCTGTGTAACTGCAGGCTACCGCCGGCACCGATCTTGCCGTCCTGATTCATGAAGCCCTGGCTCTGCAGGGTAGCGTCGCCCAGCACTTGCAGCTGGCCCTGCTGGTTGTTGATAGCCGTGGTAGCAATGTTGGCCGCATGGGCACGGATACTGCCCTGGCTGTTGTCGAAGCTGTCGCCACGTACTTGCAGCTGGCGCAGCGCCAGTGTGCCGTGGTTCACCAGGCCACCCTGGCTGTCCAGATCTACCCCGCCATTGGCCAGGATGCTGCCACGGTTATCGAGCACGCCGCTTACCAGCACGGCGCCGTCCGGCAATACCGCCACCGGCGCGGGCTGTACGGTGGTGCCATCGGCCTGGCCACCAGGTGGCAGCGGCAAGGCCACGGCCTGCACGACGCTGCCCGTGCCGCCCTCCGCTGGCGGGGTAAGGCTGCCGTCTGTGGCCGTGCCCGCAGGCAAGGCCCCGATGCTGCCGCTGTTCTGTAGCTGGCCGGCTTGCAGCGCCAGGCCCTGGCGGCCGCTTTGCCGCAGTTGGCCGCTATTGGCCAGCGCAGCGGTGGTGATAGCCAGCCGCTGGGCGTCAATGGCACCACTGCTGGCGTTATCCACCTGCGCGGTCACCAGCGTTAACTGGCGGGCGGCGCTGAGGGTGCCCAGGTTGTCCAGCGTCCCCCTGCTGTCTAGCTGTAGATCCTGCGCCGACGACAGCGTGCCATCGTTACGTACCGACGTGGCTTGCAGCTGCAAGGCCGCCGCTGTGTCGGTACTGGCGATGGTGCCGCTATTGAGCAACTGCCCATCAGCCTGCAACAGCAAGCCGCCACTGCCTGCCACCAGCTTGCCGGCATTGCGCACGCCCAGGCCGTGCTCGGTGCCGATCAGCGTGATCTTGCCGGCGTACATGCCGCCCAGCGCGGCCACATCCAGCGCAAAGACGGGTGCCGTGCCACTGTCGGCAAGGGCATCTTGCCGCGTGGTATCTGCCGCGTAGGCGTTACTGCCGGTGCCCACCTGCAGCTGCTGCGCCCAGACACCGGCATTGGCCTGCACGCTGCGAGCCAGAATGGCGGTGTAGTCGCTGCTGCTGCTATCCAGCCCCGCGCCGTCGATGCGCACCTGCCCGCCGCTCACGCGGTAGCCTTCCAGGCTGCCGCCGTTGAGAACCGGCGTGCCGCTGGTCAGTATGGTGCGGCTGGCGTTCAGGAAGGTGGCGCCGCTCACCTGCAGGCCGGCAGGGTTGGCAATGATGACCTCCGCACGTTGCCCGGCTACCTCCAGCGTGCCGCGCAGCAGCGACGGGTTCTGGCTATTGACCTGGTTCACGATAACGCGGGCGCTGCCGGTGGCCAGCCACGGGTTGGCCGCTATCCAGCCGGCGCTTTGCGTCTGTACGCTAACGCGGCTGTTGTTAAGGATGGTGCCGGCGGTGCCGGTATCAAACTGCCGGTACTGATTAAGTGACACGCCACCGGCAGACGGTGTCTGGATATTGACCTGCACCGCCCCGCTGCTGGTGCTCAGCACCGTGGGGCGCTGGCTGCCCGGTGCAGATGGGTCAGCCACGATTTGCGCCAGCGCCTGCAGCGGCCACAGCATGCCCATGGCCAGCAACAGGCAGGCGGCCAAGGGGCGCAGGGCGTGCGCCAGCGGCCTGGCGCTGGCCGTGCGTACTGCCCCGCGTGCCGGGCTACCGTGTGCCGGTGTGGTTTCGGCGACGGCCATCAGCATATGGCGATGGCGATTGAAAACAAGGCGATAGCAATGCTGGTTCATGGTGGCGTTCCTGTGCGGCGACCTGCTGCTGTGCACCTTTGGCAACACATCACCGGGCCTGGCCGGACTATCGCGGTAAAACGATAGTTATTTAATAGTTTTTGCTAAATCTGTTAATGTAAAAATTAGCAAATACCACCGTAGCAGAACGCATCACGCCATGACAACATCAATATCTTATTGGCATCACAAGCAGAATCAGCCCTAGAGAGTTGGCCGCAGGTAAACACCAGGCCAGGCATACCCAGCGAAACACCGGTACGCTGCGCCACCGGGAAGAGTCGCGCGCATGCAAACAGCCCCCGCCTGGCCTGGCCAGAGGGGGGCTGTTGTGAATCAAGGCACCGGCTACGCGGTGCCTTGGCTAGCGGGTGTTAACCGACGATCGCGCTGGCATCCACCACGCCAGCTTCGTGGGCTTGTACGTCGGCGTGGTAGCTGGAGCGCACCATGGCACCGACGGCAGCGTTCTTGAAGCCGATATCGTAAGCCTTGTTTTCGAAGGCTTTTAACAGGTCCGGGGGAACGTAGCGCAGCACCGGCAGGTGGCCGTCGGTAGGCTGCAGATACTGGCCGATGGTGATCATGTCGATGTTGTAACGGCGCATATCGGCCATCACTTCGTACACTTCTTCGTCGGTTTCACCCAGGCCGACCATGATGCCGGATTTGGTCGGCACGTCCGGGCACAGCGCCTTGAACTGCTTGAGCAGCTCCAGCGAGTGGATGTAGTCGGCACCCGGGCGAGCCTGCTTGTACAGGCGCGGCGCGGTTTCCAGGTTGTGGTTCATCACGTCCGGCGGGTTTTTGCTGAGGATGTCCAGCGCGACGTCCAGGCGGCCGCGGAAGTCCGGCACCAGTACTTCGATCTGGGTATCGGGCGACAGTTTGCGGATTTCGCTGATGCAGTCGGCAAAGTGCTGGGCACCGCCGTCGCGCAGGTCGTCACGGTCTACCGAGGTAATCACCACATAGCGCAGCTTGAGCGCGGCCACGGTTTCGGCCAGGTGGCGCGGCTCGTTCACGTCCAGCGGGTTCGGGCGGCCGTGGCCTACGTCGCAGAACGGGCAGCGACGGGTGCAGATGTCACCCATGATCATGAAGGTGGCGGTGCCTTTGCTGAAGCATTCGCCGATATTCGGGCAGGTGGCTTCTTCACAGACGGTGTGCAGCTTCTGCTCGCGCAGGATTTGCTTGATCTCGTTGAAGCGCTGGCCATTGGGCAGCTTGGCACGAATCCACTCCGGCTTTTTGAGCTTTTCGTCTAGCGGCACGATCTTGATGGGAATGCGTGCGGTCTTGTCGGCGCCTTTGTGTTTTACGCCTGCCTGGTTGTCCAGTTTCATGCTGTCTCCTTCATCACCGTCAGGTTGCGCTCCAGATGGGGCAGCAGTTGTGCGGCGGTTTCTGCCACGGTAAGGGTGGCTCCGTGGTTTTTGAGTTGCGTCACCTTGAGGCCGGCATAGCCGCAAGGGTTAATCCAGCTGAACGGTGTCAGGTCCATGTCCACGTTCAGGCTTAGCCCGTGGTACACCGCACCGTTTTTGATTCTTAGCCCCAGCGAAGCGATTTTCTCGCCCGCAACATACACCCCCGGCGCGCTGACGTCGCCGTAGGCGGTAATGCCCAGTTCGGCCAGCAGGTCGATCACCGATTGCTCGATACGACGCACCAGCTCGCGCACACCAATGCCCATGCGCTTGAAATCGATCATCAGGTACACCACCAGCTGGCCGGGGCCGTGGTAGGTGACCTGGCCGCCGCGGTCGCACTTTACCACCTCGATGCTGCTGGGCATGATCAGGTGTTCCGGCTTGCCGGCCAGACCCAGGGTGTATACCGGCGGGTGCTCCAGGCACCACAGCTCGTCTGGCGTGGTGTCGGTACGGGCTTCGGTAAACGCCTGCATGGCGTGCCAGGTGGGCGTGTAGTCAACCTGCCCCAGGTGTTTGACGATGCGGCTCATGTTTTACAGGGCCCACTTCACCAGCGGGTGGCCGGACAGCGCGCGGTAGATATTGTCCAGCTGCTCTTTCGAGGTAGCGGTCACGGTCACGGTCAGCGACACGTATTTGCCACTGGAACTATCACGCGACACGATATGCGCCAGCTCCAAGTCTGGCGCGTGCAGGCGTACCACTTCGAAGATGGTAGGCAGGAAAGCGTCGGTGCGCTCGCCCATGACCTTGATGGGGAAGCGTGCCGGGAATTCCAGCAGGTCTTTGATATCGCTTGTCGGGTTGCTCATATGCACATCCTGAATACAAAAAGGGTTGGCCGCATACATGCGGCCAACCATTCAAATTACCAGCCCAGCCACAGCTTGATGCTATCCCACAGGCGGCTGAAGAAACCGCCCTCTTCTACGGCCTGCAGCGCAACGACAGGGCGCTCCAGCACCACTTTGCCTGCCAGGCTCACGGTCAGCTTGCCGACTGTCTGGCCGGCGGCTACCGGGGCGATCATGGGCTGCGTGGTGGTCAGGTCGGCTTTCAGCTGGCTGGCCTGGCCTTTGGGCACGGTGATGTAGACATCACTGGCAAAACCTACCGGCAGCTTGCTGCTGTCACCTTTATAAACGGCGACTTCCGATACCGGCTTTTTGGCGTCGTACAGTTTGGGCGTTTCAAAGAACTGCAGTGCGTAATTCAGCAGCTTGGAGCTTTCTACCGCACGGGCCTCTTCGCTGGCTGTGCCCACTACCACCGATACCACACGGCGGCCATCGCGCTTGCTGGAAGCAATCAGGTTGTAACCGGCGCTGGCAGTGTGGCCGGTTTTCATGCCGTCTACGTTCGGGTCGCGGTACAGCAGCAGGTTGCGGTTTGGCTGGGTGATGTTGTTATAGCTGAACGACTTCATCGAGTAGATAGGGTAAAACTCGGGGAAGTCATGAATGATGGCGGTAGACAGCGTGGCCAGGTCGCGCGTGGTGGTGTAGTGCTCGGGGTGCGGCAGGCCAGTAGAGTTCTTGAAGCTGGTAGCACTCATGCCCAGGCGCTTGGCCTCGGTCGTCATCATCTGCGCAAACACTTCTTCGCTACCGGCAATGGCTTCGGCCAGCGTGACGCAGGCATCATTGCCGGACTGCACAATCATGCCCTTGATGAGGTTATCCACCGACACCGGCACTTTCGGGTCGAGGAACATGCGCGAGCCTTCCTGCTTCCAGCCCACCTGGGACACGGTCAGCATCTGGTCCAGCGTCAGGCGTTTTTCCTTCAATGCCTTGAAGGTGAGATACGCCGTCATCAGCTTGGTCAGCGACGCAGGCTCGATGCGGGTATCCGGGTCACGGGCGGCAACGACCTGCCCGCTGTAGAAATCGGTAATGAAGTAAGCCTTGCCGGCGATTTCCGGTACAGGCGGCACAAACGGTGTGGTGGCGTGTGCAAGGGTGGACAGCGACAAGGCTGCCGTCAGCAAAAGCGAGGTAGTTTTTTTCATTGAAACAATAGACGGTGGGTTTGTCGCAAAACAGCCGGGCATTATACACGCCGGGCCAACGGAGGTTGCGCAGCGGGATACAAAATATTGCCCGCACTGCACCGGCGCTAGCGGGTACAGGCCCGCCGCGCAAAGCCTTTTATACCCTTCGCAGCTCGCTTAGTTCCTGTTAATCTGCCCCGTCAGGGACAAAAAAATTACTCGGAATATATCGCCATGCCACACCCCAAGGACTATCTGGAGCGCATCCTCACCTCCAACGTCTACGACGTTGCCATCGAAAGCCCGCTGGAGCTGGCCACCAACCTAAGCCGCCGTACCGGCAATACCATTTTGCTGAAGCGCGAAGACCTGCAGCCGGTGTTCTCGTTCAAGCTGCGCGGCGCTTACAACAAAATGTCCAAACTTACCGCCGAGCAGCGCGCGCGCGGCGTGATTACCGCCAGCGCCGGCAACCACGCCCAGGGCGTGGCACTGTCGGCCAGCAAGCTGGGCCTGGAAGCCACCATCGTGATGCCCGCCACCACCCCGGCCATCAAAATCGACGGCGTGACCCGCCGCGGCGGCAAGGTAGTACTGGCCGGCGAATCGTTCAGCGATGCCTTCCAGCACGCCATGACGCTGGTGGAAGAAACCGGCAAGACCTACATCCCGCCGTTTGACGACCCGGACGTGATCGCCGGCCAGGGCACCATCGGCATGGAAATCCTGCGCCAGCACCCGGGCGACATCGAAGCAGTATTCGTTGCCATCGGCGGTGGCGGCCTGGCCGCTGGCGTGGCCAGCTACATCAAACGCCTGAAACCGCAAATCAAGATCATCGGCGTGCAGCCGGTGGATTCCAGCGCCATGAAGCAGTCCATCGACGCCGGCTACCGCGTAGAGCTGAAAGACGTGGGCCTGTTTGCCGATGGCGTGGCGGTGAAGCTGGTGGGCGAAGAAACCTTCCGCATCTGCCGCGAGCTGCTGGATGAAATCATGCTGGTGGATACCGACGCCATCTGTGCGGCGATCAAGGACATTTTCGAGGACACCCGCTCCATTACCGAACCGGCCGGCGCACTGGCCGTGGCGGCAGCCAAAGCTTATGTAGAGCGCGAAGGCTGCAGCGGCAAAACTCTGGTAGCCATTAACTGCGGCGCCAACATGAACTTTGACCGCCTGCGCCACGTGTCCGAGCGCTCCGAGCTGGGCGAGCGCCGCGAGGCGGTGATTGCCGTGACCATCCCCGAAAAACCGGGCAGCTTTAAAAAGTTCTGTAGCGTGATTGGCAACCGCAACATCACCGAATTCAACTACCGCTTTGCCGACCCCGGCACCGCGCATGTATTTGTGGGCGTGCAGATTACCGGCCGCGAGGACGTTGGCCGCATCGTGGCCGACCTGCAAGCCAACGGGCTGGACGGCCTGGACCTGACCGACAACGAGCTGGCCAAGCTGCATATCCGTCACCTGGTAGGCGGCCATGCACCACAGCTCAAAGACGAACGCGTACTGCGCTTCGAGTTCCCCGAGCGCCCGGGCGCGCTGATGCGCTTCCTGGAAGCCATGCAGACTGGCTGGAACATCAGCCTGTTCCACTACCGCAACCACGGCGCCGACTACGGCCGCGTGCTGATCGGCATCCAGGTACCGCACGAAGACAACCCCGCGTTCCAGACTTTCCTGGCACAGCTGGGCTACCCGTATGTAGAAGAAACCGACAACCCGGCCTACAAGCTGTTCCTCGGCAAGACAGTACGCTGAGGCTCACGTAAACTTGCGGCCAACCTTTCATTAAAAAGGTTGGCCGCATTTCTTTGGAGAACGCTTGCATGATCAAGGCAGTACTGTTTGACCTGGACGGCACCCTGGCCGACACCGCCCGCGACCTGGGCGCCGCCCTCAACCGCCTGCTGGCCGAAGAAAACCTGCCGCCACAGCCCTACGAAGCGGTGCGCCCCATCGCCAGCCACGGCGCGCGCGGCCTGGTGAGCCTGGGTTTTGGCATAGACAAGACCCACCCGCGTTTCGAGGAATACCGTCTGCGCTTTCTGGAACAATACGACCACGACTTTTCCAGCCACACCACGCTGTTTGACGGCATCAACGAGCTGATCCTGGCACTGGCTGCGCGTGGCCTGACGTGGGGCATCATCACCAATAAGCCGATGCGCTTTACCGACCGCCTGGTACCGGCACTACCGTTTGCCATCCCGCCAGCCGTGGTGGTAAGCGGCGACACCGTAGGCGTGGCCAAGCCGGACCCGGCCCCTATGCTGCACGCCTGCCAGCTGATCGACACCGACCCGTGCCACTGCCTGTACGTGGGCGATGCCGAGCGCGACATTCAGGCCGGTCGTGCCGTGGGCATGAAAACCGTACTGGTGAACTGGGGCTATATTGCAGACAGCGACGACACCGCCAGCTGGCAAGCCGACATCACCATCAACCAGCCAGCCGAGCTGCTGGCTCACCTGTAAGCAAGACATGGTGCGGCTCGCACGCTGCTACCCGCAGCGCACCATGCAAGCCGGTGCTTTTACTGCACGGTGCAGTTAAAAGTTTTACAATTGTCATTTTATAATTGCAGCGAATCAATTTTGGCCACCTGCCACCGCCCGCCATGCACGCCAAACGCCTGATAGCCCTGACACTCTGCCTAGCCGGCACCAGCCATGCCGATGGCAACGACTGGCAATACACCATCAAACCCGGCGATACGCTGTGGAGCATTGCCCGTGCACATTTGGGCAGCCTGGCGCATGCCCCCGCACTGCAAAAGCTGAACGCCATACGCAACCCGTACGCACTCAAGCCGGACACCACGCTGCGCATCCCCCTGCAGCTGATGCGCCAGCACGGCGCCAGCGCCACCGTCACCGACCTGGTCGGCGAGGCCACGCTGGACGGCCAGGCACTGGATGCCGGCAGGCGCTATCCGCTGGAGGCAGGCAAGATTATCCGCACCGGCCCCAACAGTGCGCTGAAGCTGCTGATGGAAGAAGGCAGCCTGGTGAGCATTGGCCCCAATGCCCGCTTCGTTATCAAAGAAGCCACGCACTTCCCCAGCACCGGTGCCAGCACCACCTGGCTCAGCATAGAAAGCGGCAGCATGGACAATAGCGTGGTGAAAAACCCGCTCATGCAAAACCGGCATACTATCCAGACACCCAGCGCCATCACCGCCGTACGTGGCACCGGGTTTCGTGTGAACGTAGCCGACAGCGACAGCTCGGCCACCGAAGTGGTAGAAGGCCAGGTAGAAGTCAGCGGCCACAGCGGCAGCCAGGCCGTAGCGGCAGGCTTCGGCAGCGTAACCCGCCGTGGCGAAGCGCCCAGCGGCAGCATCAAGCTACCCGCCGCCCCCGACCTGAGCCCGCTGCCTGCCCTGCAGGCCTTTTCGCCCGCCATATTGCAATGGGTGCCTGCCGAAGGCATGGCCGCCTACCAGGTTAACCTGATGCGCACCCAGCCAAGCCGCCGCATGGTAGATGACAAGCTGCTGAAAACGGCTCAGTGGTACCCCGCACTGGAAAACGGCCAATACCAGCTTACCGTGCGCAGCCAGCTGCCCAACGGGCTGCAGGGCTACCCGGCAAAGCAAGACTTTGTCGTACACGCTCACCCCACCCCGCCACTGGTGATGAGCCCGGCAGACGGCAGCCGCCTGGCGGGCCGCCAAGTCAGCTTCCGTTTCAGTGGTGACACCGGCACACGTTACCGCGTAGCGCTGTCGCGCCGGCCAGACATGCAGCCGCTGGCTGCCAGCTGGGATATCAGCCAGCCCGACACCACCCGCCAGCTGGAAGACGGTGGCCAGTGGTATTGGCAGGTAGCCCGCCTGGACAAACAAGGCAAGCCCGGCCCCTACAGCCAGACCTACAGCCTGCAAGCCGATGCCGGCCTGTGGCGCGCCAGCTACCAGCGCGGCATGCAGCTAAGCGGCCGCCCCTACCCGCTAGCCAATGCGCGCTACCAGCTCACACTACAGCTACTGGGGCGCGACAGCCAGGCCTTTGTCTACAGCAACGATAAGCCCGCATGGCAAGACAGCGAGCGCCTGTATAGCGGCCGCTACCGGGTAAGCTATAAAGTCAGCACGCCGGATGGCTACCAGGCCACCGAACTGGAAGATATCCTGCTGGTCGACTAGCCATGCCCACCCCCACATCACGCACCCTGCCTGGCATCCTGCTGCCACTCGCTGCCGTCTGGCTAGGCATGGCCCCCTCGACGCTGGACTACCGCGTGCAGGACCTGATCAATCAGGCCCTGGCGCCGGACGCCAGCGAACAGATCGTGATCGTGGCCATTGATGAAAAAAGCCTGGCCCAGCTGGGGCGCTGGCCCTGGCCACGCGAGCTGGTTGCCGAAGCCATCATCAAGCTGGGCCACGCCAGGGCGGTAGGGCTCAACCTGCTGCTAGCCGAGCATTCCGAACACCCTGAATCCGACCAGGCACTGGCACGCGCCATTGCGCAAAATGGCAAAGTCTACCTGCCCGCCTTCCCCGAGCCGGATGGCAACACCCTGCGGCCAACCTTGCCCTTGCCCATGTTGGCGCACGCGGCTCGCGGCGTCGGCATCAGCGACTTCCCGGCCCAGAGCAATGGCGAAATTCGCCTCACCTACCTGGCGAGCGGGCCCGGCGATACGCGGCTGCCCTCGTTTGCCGCCCTGGTGGCCGGCCGGCCGGTTGCCGCCACCACCGGCACCGGGCAAGGCGACTGGGGCCGCAGCCAGCCACGCTTGCTGCCCTACCTGGCCAGCGACACAGCCTTTACCACGCTATCCATGGCAGAGCTGCTGTCGTCCAGCCACCCAGATCCACGCCTGCAAGACAAAACCGTGCTTATCGGCGTGACTGCCGCGGGCAGCGGCGACGAGCACTTCACCGCCATCCAGCGTAGCCAGCCCAAAACCAGCGGCGTCTTCATCAACGCCGCCCTGGCGCAAGGCCTGCAACAAAACCGGCTGGCCAGCCCTTTACCACCCGCCTGGCGGGCCGGCCTGCTACTCGGGCTGGCGCTTGGCTGGCAACTACTGGCCAGCCGCCGCAAAAGTCAGCACCCCATCCGCCAGGCCGCCCTGTTTGTTGGCGCCATGCTGTTGGGCGACACCCTGCTTTACCAGCTGCTGCACATCGAGCTGGGCACCGCCACACTGGGCCTGCTGATCTTGCTGGCCGCCACCAGCAACTTCTTCCTGCTGCAAAGCCACTTCAAAAAGCTGGCGTTTACCGACAAGCTTACCGGCCTGGCCAACCGCCACCACTTTGACGAGCGCATTGTGATGGCACTGCAGCACAGCCAGCTGGAGCAGCAAGCACTGGCACTGCTGATTCTGGATGTAGACCACTTCAAGCGCTACAACGACCACTACGGCCACGCCGCCGGCGACGACATCCTGCGCCAGATCGCCCAGGTTATCGCCAGCATGGTGCGCAACCCGCAAGACACCGTGGCCCGCATTGGCGGTGAAGAATTTGCCCTATTGCTACCCAATACCTCGCAAAAACAAGCCGAGGCCATGGCCAACGAGCTGCGTTTTCGCCTGCTGGGCCGCCAGATCCCCCACCACAGCAGCCCGCTAGGCCGCGTCAGCTGCAGTATCGGCATCTATGCCGGCACACCCGAGCCGGATGCCACTGTACGCAGCATCTTCGAGCAGGCCGACCAAGCCCTGTACCAGGCCAAACGCAATGGACGCGACCAAGCCTGCGTAGCCGACGGCCTGCTGGCCACCCGCGTTTAGGGCCTGTTAACACTATTGCTTGCCAAGGCGCAGGCTCGAGAAGTTTTCCAATGTCAGGCGGAGGAGAATGCGCCGGGTGGCGACCCACGCAAGCCTGACAAGCACCGCCACATCAAAAATAGCCTTAACAAGCCCTCACCCACCCAACCACTGCTTGCGGCCAACCTTTCGCCTGCCACAGCATGAAAAATGCCGCCGCGGCTTGCACCGGGGCAGCATGGTCAGCAGGCTAAACGCTGCTTAGCTTTCTTGCTTGGACATACGGCGACGCTCGTGCTCTTGCAGGAAGCGTTTGCGGATACGGATGGATTTCGGGGTGATTTCCACCAGTTCGTCGTCGTCGATGAACTCTACAGCCGATTCCAGCGTCAGCTTGATCGGGGTAGTCAGGCGCACGGCTTCGTCAGTACCGGAGGCACGAACGTTGGTCAGCTTCTTGCCTTTCAGCGGGTTCACCACCAGGTCATTATCACGGCTGTGAATACCGATGATCATACCTTCGTACAGCTTGTCGCCCGGGGACACGAACATACGGCCGCGGTCTTCCAGGTTCCACAGTGCGTAGGCTACGGCTTCGCCGTTATCCTGCGAGATCAGCACGCCATTGTGACGGCCTGGCAGGTCGGCTTTTACCGGACCGTAGTCGTCAAATACGTGGCTCATCAGGCCGGTACCGCGGGTCATGGTCATGAAATCGGACTGGAAGCCGATCAGGCCACGTGCCGGAATGTGGTATTCCAGACGGGTACGACCCTGGCCGTCAGATTCCATATTGGTCAGCT
>JAIXTB010000136.1 GCA_027484385.1 Neisseriaceae bacterium
CGTCAGCGGCGAAGACCGGCACGGGTTGCCAGGGATCATCACAGACTAATCGCTAGAGTTCGCCATGACAGAACGTAACCGTACTTTCAGTTTCGAGTTTTTCCCGCCGCGCACACCGGAAGGCGTGGCCAAGCTGCGCACCACGCGCCAGCAGCTGGCGCAGTTCAACCCCGAATTTTTCTCCGTGACCTTTGGTGCCGGTGGCACCACGCGTGACGGTACGCTGTCCACCGTGCTGGAGATCCGCAACGAAGGCTACGCAGCAGCACCGCACCTGTCCTGCATTGGCTCCACCCGCGACAATATCCGCGCGATCCTTAACGAATATCGAAACCACGGCATCCGTCATATCGTGGCGCTGCGTGGTGACATGCCGTCCGGCATGGTGGAGGCGGGCGAATTCCGCTACGCCAACGAGCTGGTGGCATTCATCCGCGAAGAGCACGGCGACCATTTTCATATCGAAGTGGCGGCCTATCCGGAATTCCACCCGCAGGCCAAGTCAGCAGAAGACGACATCAACAACTTTGTACGCAAGGTAAAGGCCGGCGCCAACTCGGCCATGACTCAGTATTTCTTTAACGCCGACGCCTACTTCCGCTTTGTGGACGAGGCGCAGGCGCGTGGCGTGGATATCCCCATCGTGCCGGGCATCATGCCGATCGCCAACTTTGGCCAGCTGTGCCGCTTCTCGGATATGTGCGGTGCCGAAGTGCCGCGCTGGCTGCGCTTGCGCATGCAGGCCTATATGGACGACACCGCGTCCATCCGCGCGCTGGGCCTGGATGTGGTGACCGAGCTATGTGACCGCCTGCTGGCAAATGGCGCACCCGGCCTGCACTTTTACACCTTGAACCAGGCCGGTACCGTGTCCACTATCTGGCAACGCCTGGGGCTGTAAGCACCGGCTGTGCCGATGAAGCCCCCCGTAGCCTGGCTACCGGGGGTTTTTCTATACAGCTGGGCCCAGGCCATGTCTGGCACTGATGACGCGGTTGCGCCCCAACTGTTTGGCCTGGTACAGGCACTGTGCAGCTTCTTCTTGTAGTGCGCCATCGCTATCGTGCCGTGTCGTGTCCAGGCTGGCTACCCCTACGCTGGCGGTCACGCAGGTGGATACGCTGGAGCTGATATGCGGTATGCCCAGCTGCCAGATGGCCAGCCGCAGCTTCTCGCCCAGGCGGTAAGCCGCTGCGGTATCGGCCCCGGGCAGCAGCAAGCCAAACTCGTCCCCACCCAAACGGGCCAGGACAGCCTGCCCGGTGGCGTGCTGTTGCATGAGCGCCGCCAGGCGTATCAGGCATTGGTCACCTTCCAGGTGGCCAAAGCAGGCGTTGTAGTCGGTAAAAGTATCGATATTGATGAGAAGCAGGGACAGTGCCTGGCTGCCGTCTTTGCTTTGCGAGTAGTGTTTGGCCAGCTGCTGGCGGAAAACCTTGCGGTTGGCTAGCCCGGTCAGGCCATCGATATTCACCATGCCATCCAGTTTTTCGTGCGCCAGCGTCAGCGCCTGGCGTGTGACATCGTGCGCTTGCCGGTATTGGCGCTGCAGCAGGGTATGGCACAGCATTTCGCTGAACAGGCGCATCAGGGTGAGCTCCTTATCCAGCCAGTCCCGCTTTTGCAGCACGCTGTCGCAGCCAAAGAACCCTAATACCTGGCCTTGGTAGGACAGGGTCACGACGGCAATGCTCTGGATGCCATGGGCAGCAAAGCGCATGCGTTCGTTATGCCCTTCTGGTGGCATGTCTTCCAGTTGGCTGAGTGCCACCAAATGTTGTTTGATCAGTTGCGGCACAAACCAGGCTGATTCTTGCAGCGGGTAGTTTTCATACTGCTGCGCGGTACTGGGTACCCCGGCACGGCACCATTCCTGGGTGTGATGGATACGCAGTGACGGTGCCACCTTGAACAGGTAGCAGCGGTCTACTTCCAGCAGGTTGCCTATGCGCGACAGGGCAATGGCAATTTCCCCCTCAATATCGGCGTGGTCCAGCTGGATCAGCCGGCTGGACATTTCCGAGACCGTCTGGTGAAAGCGTGATAGCTGCTCCAGCTCGGCGGTGCGCATGGCCAGCAGGCTCGACAGTTGGTCACGTTGCTGGGTGAGCTCGTAGCATGTTTGCTTGGCCTGTTTCAGCTGTGTGCCAGCGTGCTTGTCATGTGCTTGCAGTATCTGTCCCAGGTGGGCTATTTCGTCTTGTGCCACGATCTGCTCGTGCGCGTCCGGGCTTTGCCAGCGGCTGGCCAGGGCGGCTAGCGGTGCCAGAACCTTTTGCTGGAGATAGCGCCGGGTCAGCCATGCCAGCAACAATATGGCCAGCATCAGCTCGGCCATGGCCTGGGCGATTTCCCGCCACAGGGTGTACTCCAGGCTGCGTAGCGACAGGCTGAGGCGCAAGGTGCCCAGTGGCTGGTCGCCTGTGCCTGCCGACTGTACCGGCAGCTCGATACGGTGGCTGGCCGGCAGTGGTGCGGCCAACGTTAGCTGTACCTGGCCACGGGTATTCAACAGGCTGACCTCGGCCACGCCGTCCAGGCTCTGTATGCCTTGCAACAGTCTTTTCTCCATGGCCGGGTCCACATCCCATACGCTTTGTGCCAAGAGCGGCATGAATTGCTGTTGTACCTGTTGCGGTATGCGCTGCAGCAGCTGTTGCTGTAGCTGGCTGCCCAGGTAGAAACGTACGCCCGCCACCAGCAGGCAAAAGAGGCAGCCGGCGAGCAGCGTCTGCATAAGCCACTGCGGGATGAGCGGTTTGGCAAGTTTCAAAGGTGGCATTCCAAGAGGGTATTGCTGAACTATAGGCAGTTGCAGGGGGCTTGAACAGGGTGCGGCGGGCGTGAAAAAGGCAGCCTGGAGGCTGCCTTGGCAAACAGGGCGTGTTTTACTGGCCCAAGTGATAGATGGGCAGCGAGGTGGTCTGCTTGAACTCTTTCAGTACAAAGCTGGATTTCACGTCTTCTACGCCGGGCTGCTGCAACAGCTCGTCCATGACAAAGCGCGAAAAGTGCTGCAGGTCTTCAAAGTACACCTGCAGCAGGTAGTCCATCTCGCCCGTCATGGCGTAGCAGTTCACTACCTCTGGCCAGCGTTGTACCGCTTCCATAAAGCCGGTCAGATGCGCGCTGCCACCGCGCTTTTCCAGTGATACGCGTACGAAAGCCTGCAAGCCCAAGCCTAGTTTGGCCGGGTCGAGCAGGGCAACGTATTGGCGGATCACGCCAGATTCTTCCAGCTGTTTCAGCCGGCGCAGGCACGGGGAGGGTGACAGGGCAACTTTCTCGGCAAGTTCGACGTTGGTCAGACGTCCATTGGCTTGCAGGGCCGCCAACATTTTGATGTCGGTCTTGTCCAGGTTGGCCGTAAGCATGTTATCTCCTGATTTGGGGTTTGCTCTGGAATATTGTTTTATGTTTTTTATTTTCTCGGCACTATATCGCAAGAAAATTGCCAGCAAGTTTACTTAGAATAAAGCGCCTGAGCCAGACATTTTACACGGTGGCAGCAGATCACCGCAGGCTGAGTGAATAAGAGGAGACGCCAGAGGCCCGTAAAGCCGGCTTCAGGCAGACAATTCGGGCATTTTCCCGCTGCTGGCCAGACCAGCAGCATGGTGCTGTGTTGTATTTTTATCTCCCGCTCTGCCCTGGCCCACCCCGTGTAACTGGCACGTCGCTGCAATACCCTACAGAGAAGCAGGCCGTACAGGCCGCAAGAGGAGAGAACGATGAAAATGGAACATCAGCTGATGAACCCGCTGGCTACCGATGGTTTCGAGTTTGTGGAATACACCGCCCCGGACGCCGAGGGCGTAGAGAAGCTCAAAGCGCTGTTTCTGTCCCTGGGCTTTATCGAAGTAGCCCGCCATCGCAGCAAAAACGTTAGCCTGTTCCGCCAAGGCGACATCAACTTCATCCTGAACGCCGAGCGCACCCAGCCCGCTGCCGAGTTTGCCCATGCCCATGGCCCGTCCGCCTGCGCCATGGCCTGGCGCGTACAAGACGCCGCCAAAGCCTACGAATACGCACTGGCTCACGGTGCTACCCCGTACAACCGTCCGGTAGGTGCCATGGAGCTGAACATTCCGGCGGTAGAAGGCATTGGTGGTTCGGCGCTGTACTTTGTAGACCGCTACGGCCACGACAAGAACATCTACGATATCGACTTTGTACCGCTGGACGGCGTAGAGCAATACCCGGCTGGTGTGGGCCTGAAAGTCATCGACCACCTGACCCACAACGTGGTACGCGGCAATATGGAAAAGTGGGGCGGTTTCTACGAGAACATCGCCAACTTCAAGGAAATCCGCTACTTCGATATCGAAGGCAAGCTCACCGGCCTGGTGTCCAAGGCCATGACCAGCCCGTGTGGCAAGATCCGCATCCCGATTAACGAGTCGTCCGACGACAAGAGCCAGATCGAAGAATTCCTGCGCCAGTACAACGGCGAAGGCATCCAGCACATCGCGCTGACCACCGAAAACATCTACGAAACCGTGGAAACCCTGAAAGCACGCGGTACCCGCTTCCTGGATACCCCGGATACCTACTACGCCAAGGTGGACCAGCGCGTGCCAGACCACGGCGAAGACCTGGCCCGCTTGCAGAAAAATAGCATCCTGATCGACGGTGCGCCGGTAGAAGGTATCCTGCTGCAAATCTTTACCGAAACCGTCATCGGCCCGATTTTCTTCGAGATCATCCAGCGCAAAGGTAACGAAGGCTTTGGTGAAGGTAACTTCCGCGCACTGTTCGAATCCATCGAAGAAGACCAGATCCGCCGCGGCGTACTGAAGGCCGACTAAGCCGATGCCATCGTAGCGCGGCCATGGATTGGACACCGGGTGCCGCCGCTATGGTAGCCGTCTATATATAAGGTTGGCCGCAGCCCATGCTGCGGCCAACGCATATCGATACTGCAAGACGAGACACACACATGAAACTCGCTACCTATCAGAACCAGACCCGCGATGGCCAGCTGCTGGTTGTCAGCCGCGACCTCACCCGCGCCGTGGCCGTACCGCACATTGCCGCCAACCTGCAGGCCGCACTGGATAACTGGGCGCAGGCCGAGCCGAAATTACAAGAAGTGTATGCCGCGCTGAACCAGGGCGAGGTGGCTGGCGAATTCGCCTTCGACCAGATGCGCTGCCACAGCCCGCTGCCGCGTGCCTACCAGTGGGCCGACGGCTCTGCCTACCTGAATCACGTGGAGCTGGTGCGCAAGGCGCGTGGTGCCGAGGTGCCGGCCAGCTTTTACACCGACCCGCTGATGTACCAGGGCGGCTCCGACGCTTTCCTGCCACCGCGTGCCGGTATCCCGCTGCGCGATGCTGCATGGGGCCTGGATTTTGAGGGCGAAGTGGCGGTGATAACCGGTGACGTGCCGCTGGGCGCCGATGCGGCCGAGTGCGCCAAGCACATCCGCCTGCTGATGCTGGTGAACGACGTGACCCTGCGCAACTTGATCCCCAACGAGCTGGCCAAGGGCTTCGGCTTCTTCCAGAGCAAGCCGGCTACCGCCTTCTCGCCAGTCGCCGTCACACCGGACGAGCTGGGCGACGCTTGGCAAGACGGCAAAGTCCACCTGCCGCTGCTGGTGGATTACAACGACGCTTTCTACGGCAAGCCGAACGCTGGTGTGGAAATGCAGTTCAACTTTCCGCAACTGGTGGCCCATGTATCGAAAACGCGCGAGCTGGTGGCGGGCAGCATCATTGGCTCTGGCACCATCTCCAACCACGATCGCAGCGTAGGCAGCTGCTGCCTGGCCGAGCAGCGCATGATTGAGATCATCGATACTGGTGCAGCCGTGACACCGTTCATGAAAGTGGGCGATAGCGTGCGTATCGAGATGAAAGACCCTACCGGCCACAGCATCTTTGGCGCCATCGAGCAAACCGTGGTGCAGCATGGCTGATGCGGCCAACGTTGGCCGCACCCTGTACGGCTACTTTCGCTCCTCTGCCGCCTACCGCGTACGCATCGCCCTCAACCTGAAGGGGCTGGCGTACCGGCAGGCCCCGGTCAGCCTGGTAAAAGCCGAGCAGCGCAGTGCCGATTTTCTGGCGCTGAACCCGCAAGGCCTGGTGCCAGCGTTGCAGGATGGCAAGGTACTGCTGACTCAGTCGCTAGCCATTTGCGAATACCTGGATGAAGCCTACCCGGACACCGTACCGCTACTGCCAGCCGACCCGGTACAGCGTGCGCGCGTCCGTGCCGTTGCTCAGGCAATCGCCTGTGACATCCACCCGGTAAACAACCTGCGCATCCTGAATTACCTCAAGATCGAGCTGGGCTTGGAAGAGGCGACGCGCAACACCTGGTACCGGCATTGGGTGGAGGAGGGCTTTACCGCGCTGGAGCAGCAGCTGGCGGCCAGTGCAGGGCAGTACTGCTTTGGCGATAGCGTCACCCTGGCCGATGCCTGCTTGCTACCACAGGTATTCAATGCCCAGCGTTTTCAAGTAGATATGGCCGCTTTCCCGCTACTGGGCCGCCTTGCGGCCAACCTTGAAATCTTGCCCGCCTTTGCCGAAGCCCACCCGTCCAAACAGCCGGATGCCACCTGATTGGTCTCACGGAACAAGCCGAAACCGCCGAAAAGGCGGTTTTTTCATAAAAAAGCTTGACGCCTTATGCGGTTTTTGATTTAATGCGTGTCTCTGATGCAGCACGCAAGTGCTGAGCAAGAAGGCCAATTAGCTCAGTTGGTAGAGCAACGGATTGAAAATCCGTGTGTCCTTGGTTCGATTCCGAGATTGGCCACCAGATTAAAACCCCCAGCTAGAAATAGCTGGGGGTTTTTGCGTTTTGTTTGCCATCGGTTTTCATTCTGCAGTCCCTGATTCTTGCGCCACGATGTGTTGTCTCTTTTGTTGTGTCTGCGATGGCACATTCGTCCAGCTGGTGCCGTTGGCTGGGCATTTTTCACGGCGCATTTTTTTGCTCCTCTACCAGTATGTGATAAACACATGCGGCCTTGGCGATAGCGTGAACTTTGCCAGCTGTATGTCGTGTTCAGACTGCTTCATCTCTGCTGTAGGCTTAGAAACGTCCCCCAATCGAATGGAATTATGACGATGTGGACCAAGCTCGGCCATGCTGGGTATAATGTTCAAGTTCTTACAGAAGTTTGATTGCTCAGCCTCGCATCTTCTGAATGCTGCATCAAGGCAGTGAAGCGTGTCCTTAGGCTGTGCTGCAGACGCCAAGCCAGCCAGGGAGTCCTGTCCATGACCAGTCGTCAAGCAAGGCTACAGGAAGATACCTACTTTCGTATCATGCACATCTTGCAGGAAGATCCTGATCTTACTCAGCGCGAATTGGCTGAGAGGTTGGGCATCAGTGTCGGTGGGCTAAATTATTGCCTGAAGGCCCTCATTGAAAAGGGACTGGTAAAAATGAACAGTTTTGCCAGTGCCAAGAACAAATTCGGTTATATCTATGTGTTGACGCCTCGGGGCATTGCCGAAAAAGCATCACTTACGCAAGCATTCTTGCAGCGCAAAATGGTAGAGTACGAAGCGCTGAGGGCGGAGATAGAAGCACTCAAGGCCGAAGTCGTAAAGCATACAGATGATGCTCAGCTTAAAGGTAAGTGATTTTTTCAGTACTTTATCAACACCCAGAGTCTGTATTTTTAGCATAATCCTGCGTGCTTTGTGCCGGTGTATGGATCGGGCTTTAATTTTCCTATTATTATATGCAGTTATTCCAGTTTTCTTACAGTATCCTGTGGGTGTTCAGGTCGGTGCGACCGAATTTTAATATAATGAGCGCAAGTAAGTATGACACTAATTGCACTGAGTTCAGGTAAATCTTTTCCTATATCTGCAGGTACAACGATTCTGGATGCTGCAGCCCAAGCGAAAGTGTTACTACCTTATAGTTGTAAAACAGGCCGATGCAGCACGTGTAAGTGCAAAGTATTGAGTGGTACGACACAAGCTTTGCATCCAGAAACGGGTCTGAGTGATGTTGAGAAGGTTGATGGCTGGATACTAAGTTGTGTGCGTACTGCAGAAACAGATATTTTGCTCGAGGTCGATGATCTCGATGGGCTTGTCTTGCCTACCGCAAAAACATGGCCGTGCCGTATAAGTGAAATCAAGCAATTGGCACCCGATGTTATGCAGGTTTTCTTGAGACTACCGCCCTCCGCAGATTTTGATTTTATTCCTGGCCAGTATATTGACATTATTGGTCCTGGTGGTATACGTCGTAGTTACTCACTGGCAAATGCTGCTAGTGAAAGCAAACTACTCGAACTCAATATTCGCTCTGTAAATGGTGGTGCGATGAGTGATTATTGGTTCAATCAGGCTAAGCAAAATGACCTGTTACGTCTGAATGGGCCCCTCGGCACCTTCTTGTTGAGAGATGTGGCGGGTATTGACTTGATCTTTTTGGCAACCGGTACAGGTATTGCGCCTGTTAAAGCCATGTTGGAGTCGCTGGCGCACTATCCGCCTGATAAACAACCCAAATCAGCCACTGTGCTATGGGGTGCGCGCTACCCATCAGATTTTTATTTGGCATTGAGTGAGATGGCTGCGGATTTTTCTTACATTCCGGTTTTGTCGCGTCCAGATGATGAATGGAGTGGTGAGATGGGTTATGTGCAAGATGTTTTGTTAAAAAATGTGCCTAATCTATTAAATGCAGCTGTTTATGCATGTGGCTCTGATGCCATGATTCATAGCGCTCAGAAAAGCTTGTTGGCCGCAGGCTTGCCTGCAAATCGCTTCTATTCCGATGCTTTTGTATGCTCTGGTAGCAATTGACTAAACAAGGATATTTTAATGAAAGCAGTTATTCTTGCAGGTGGCCTTGGGACTCGGTTGAGTGAAGAGACTTCCACCCGACCAAAACCCATGGTGGAAGTAGGTGGCAAACCTATTCTGTGGCACATCATGAAGATGTATTCTTTTCATGGTATCAATGATTTCATTGTTTGCTGTGGCTACAAAGGCTATGTTATCAAAGAGTATTTTGCTAACTATTTCTTGCATATGTCAGATGTAACTTTTGACATGCAAGCCAATACGATGCATGTGCATGAAAAGCGTGCGGAGCCATGGAAAGTTACCCTGGTGGATACAGGTGATGACTCCATGACGGGCGGTCGTCTGGGGCGTGTGGCTGATTATGTGAAAGATGAAGAGGCGTTTTGCTTTACCTATGGCGATGGTGTCAGTGACGTGGATATCGCGGCCACGATCGAATTTCATAAAAAGCACGGTAAAGCAGCCACACTGACTGCGACTTTCCCCCCGGGGCGTTTCGGTGCATTGGATATCCAGCAAGGCAAAGTGAATAGCTTCAAAGAGAAGCCCAAGGGCGATGGTGCCATGATCAATGGTGGCTTCTTTGTACTGTCGCCGAAAGTACTGCACCACCTCAATGGTGACCAGACAGTCTGGGAGCAGGAGCCCTTGATGAATCTGGCGGCAGATGGTGAACTGATGGCCTATGAGCACCATGGTTTCTGGCAGCCAATGGACACCTTGCGTGATAAGTATCTGCTTGAAGAGCTCTGGGCAACAGGCAAAGCACCGTGGAAAAAGTGGGACTGAGATGATAGCAAAGCAAACCACTACAGCTTTCTGGCAGAACAAGCGCGTTCTGGTTACAGGGCATACTGGCTTTAAAGGCAGCTGGCTTACCCTGTGGCTCCAGTCTATGGGTGCAAATGTATGTGGGATTGCTTTAGCGCCACCCACTGCGCCGGCACTGTTTGAGCTGCTGGACTTGGCTGCTCACATGGAACACAACGTAGTGGATATTCGACACTACGAGTCGGTGTTCGAAGTCATGTCAACGTTCCAGCCCGAAATCATTTTCCATATGGCAGCGCAGCCTCTGGTCAGGCTTTCATACCACCAGCCAGTAGAAACCTACGCCACCAACGTTATGGGAACCGTGCACGTACTCGAGGCGGCAAGGCATGTCGGCTCGGTGAAAGCCATTGTCAATATTACGACAGACAAGTGCTACGAAAATCGAGAATGGGCATGGGGGTATCGTGAAGATGAGCCGATGGGTGGGCATGATCCTTATTCCAACAGCAAGGGCTGCGCCGAGCTGGTAAGCAGTGCCTACCGCAAGTCATTCATGCAACAAGCTGGCATTGCCATGGCCACGGTACGCGCTGGCAATGTGATTGGCGGAGGGGACTGGGCGCTGGATCGTCTGGTGCCGGATATTCTTAGAGCCCTGCAAAATCAGCAGCCAGTGCAGATCCGCAACCCAAACGCAATCCGGCCATGGCAACATGTCCTAGAGCCTTTATCCGGTTATTTGCTATTGGCAGAGCGCTTGTATGAACATGGGCAGCAGGACGCCGAGGGCTGGAACTTTGGCCCACGCGACGAAGATGCCCAGCCGGTACAGTGGATAGTAGAAAAATTGTGTGAAGCATGGGGTAATCATGCTACATGGTCTTTACAGCCTGGCGAGCATCCTCACGAGGCCAACTATCTGAAACTGGATATTTCCAAAGCACGCCAGCGGCTGCACTGGGTTCCGCGCTGGCCGCTACAGACCGCGCTCCAGCATATTGCAGACTGGCACAAAGCCTGGCTGAGTGGCCAGGATATGCGTGCTATGTGTCTTAAACAAATTAACTTATATCAGTCACAGTCATGACCACTACACCTATTCAGTTCCAACCGCAGCTAGACAAGTTGCGTGATCAGATTAACGACTTGGTACAACAGTATGCAGATATCGCATATGCACCCAAGCCGTTTGTAGCAGGCCAAAGTGCCGTCCCTGTCTCGGGCAAGGTCATTGGTGCCAAAGAGCTGCAGCTGATGGTGCAGGCGTCACTGGATGGCTGGCTGACTACCGGCCGCTTCAACGAACAGTTTGAAGCTCGCCTTGCCCAGTTTCTGGGTGTGAAGTACCTGATTACCGTCAACTCGGGCTCTTCGGCCAACCTGGTGGCATTTTCTACGCTGACCAGCGCCAAGCTGGGCGATCGTGCCATCAAGCAAGGTGATGAGGTAATTGGTGTGGCGGCGGGTTTCCCCACCACCGTCAACCCCATCTTGCAGTTCGGCGCTGTGCCTGTGTTTGTGGATGTGGATCTGGCTACGCACAATATTGATGCCAGCAAGATCGAAGCGGCTATCACGCCGAAGACCAAGGCCATTATGCTGGCCCATAGCCTGGGTAACCCGTTTAATCTGGACGTAGTTACCGCATTGTGCAAAAAGTACAACCTGTGGCTGGTAGAAGACTGCTGCGACGCGCTGGGTGCTACCTATAACGGCCAACTTGTTGGCACTTTTGGCGACATCTCTACCCTCAGCTTCTATCCAGCACACCATATCACCATGGGCGAGGGAGGGGCGGTATTTACCAATAATGCCGAACTGAAGCAGATCGCAGAATCCTTCCGCGACTGGGGTCGTGATTGCTACTGCCCGCCTGGCAAAGACAATACCTGCGACAAACGCTTCTGCTGGACCAAAAAAGAGTTGGGTGGCGACCTGCCGGATGGCTACGATCACAAGTACACCTATAGCCACCTGGGTTACAACCTCAAAATCTCCGACATGCAGGCAGCTTGTGCATTGGCGCAGATGGACCGTGTTGAAGAGTTTATTGCCAAGCGCCGCGCTAACTTTGCCTATCTGAAAAACCGTTTACAAAGCTGTGCTGAATTCCTGCATCTGCCCGAAGCCACCCCCAATTCCGAGCCTTCCTGGTTTGGTTTCCCGCTGGTCGTGAAGGAAAGCAGCGGCATAAAGCGTGCTGACCTGATCAATTACCTGGAAGAAGGCAAGATCGGCACCCGCTTGCTGTTTGCCGGTAACCTGACCAAGCAGCCCTACATGGCCGGCCGCAATTTCCGTGTGAGTGGTGATCTCACCAACACAGACGTGGTGATGAATCAGACATTCTGGCTCGGCACCTTCCCTGCGCTAGGTGAGCCGCAGCTGGATTACATTGCAGACCGTCTGGAAGAGTTCTTTGGAGTCAATTTCTGATGAACCAAACTACGCCCCCTGGCGAGAGCCCACACGATAGAAGCACGTTTCTTCCTGCAAAGTTGCGGCGTACCGTACTGGAAATGGCATATGCAGGCGCTACAGTGCATATTGGATGCGCATTCTCCATTATTGAATTGCTTGCAGTTCTCTATCGTAACCATTTGCGCTACCCAGGCAATGACCCACGAGCCGAGGGGCGTGATTATCTAGTTTTGAGCAAAGGCCATGGAGTCATGGCGCAGTATGCCTGCATGTATGAACTAGGTTGGCTAAATGATTCACATATCAATGGCTACTTTGCAGATGGAAGCGAGCTTAAAGGCTTGTCAGACTCCAGGGTTGCAGGCTTGGAAGTCACATCAGGCTCATTAGGTCACGGCTTCTCTGTGGCCGTGGGTATTGCGATGGGCTTAAAGCGGCAAGCATGTAACCAGAAGGTTTATACCATTGTCGGTGATGGTGAACTCAACGAAGGCCCCATCTGGGAAGGTGCGCTAGTCGCGGCGCATCACAAGATCGATAATCTAATGTTAATCGTAGATAAAAATGGCTTCCAAGCTATGGGGACTACCGACGACGTACTTGCACTCGGGGATCTGACTGCGAAATTCATCAGTTTTGGCTTTGAAACGATAGAAATTGATGGCCACAACGAGGATGATATTCATCATGCCATTAATCAGCTCTGGGATACTGGGCATGGTAAGCCTAAAGCACTGATAGCTCGCACAGTAAAAGGGAAAGGTGTCCATTTTATGGAGTCCGATAACCGCTGGCATTATACACGCCTAAATGACCAGACCTTTGCCGATGCCTTAGCGGCACTTGGTCCCGCAGGAGTCATCAAGTGAGAGATGCATTTTCAACGGCACTGGTAAACCTGGCAATTGCTGACCCTAAAGTGTTGCTCCTGACGGGTGATCATGGCTATGCATTGTTCGACGAATTTCGTAAGCGCTGCCCAAATCAATATATTAATGCAGGTATTGCCGAACAAAACATGATTGGCATGGCCGCAGGCTTGGCAAGAGTAGGATTTAGGCCATTTGTATACGGTTTGGCAGCATTTGTTCCTATTCGTACCGTAGAGCAAATAAAGCTTGATATAGCCCATGACGATTTACCTGTCGTTTTATTGGGCGATGGTGCTGGTTTTGTATACAGTCACTTGGGTACTAGCCATCAGTCAACCGAAGACATCGCATGTACACGTGCGATTCCTGGTATTGAAATACTCTCGCCCGCAGATCGGTTTGAGATGACCGCCTGCATGAACTACGCCTATTCAGCGAAGAAATCTGTCTACATGCGTATGGGTAAGTCAGATCGCGGTGATATACATGCTGGGCCGGTACAGCCACTGGAGTCTGGCCGCCTGCTCAAAGTTAGAGCCGGTCGAAAAAATGGGCCGGCTCTTATTGCAACAGGCTCGATGCTTCGCACCGCAATGGATATCGCAGCATTACAAGACCTGACAGTTTGGAGTGTGCCTATACTAAAACCCCTGTCTGTTTCCGACGTGTGTGATGCAGCTGCAGAAGCATTATGCCTAGTTACTCTGGAAGAACATTCAGTATTAGGTGGCTTAGGTGCAGCAGTTGCAGAAATCATCACCGAGCATTGCTCCACTAGACTGCTGAGAATTGGTGTTGCTGACAGATTTTCAGAGCATTGTGGTACCTATGCATATCTGATGAATGAGCACGGCCTTGATAATGAATCTATTCTGCGGAGGGTGAATAGCTTTGTCTCATCTATCCAATCCGCTTGACTTGTCAGGGCGAAGGGTTTTTATTACTGGTGGTACTGGCATCGTTGGTCGTTGTTTACTAGATTATGTTTCAGAAATTTTTAAATTTCATGGCACTGGTCCAGAAATCACTGTGCTCAGTAGAAATCCACAGCTTTTTCTACAAAAATATCCCCAGTATAGAGATTTGGTGTGGCTAACCCTGGTTGAGAGCGATTTAGATCGTTTATCAGACCTC
>JAIXTB010000008.1 GCA_027484385.1 Neisseriaceae bacterium
CTCGCCGGCCCAGCGCCAGACCATAGAAGAACAGCAGAGCCTGAGCATTCGCGAATTTCAAGGCGGTCAACTGGGCAATGCAGGCCAGCGTGCCATGCACTTTGTCGCCACCTTGCAGCACCCGGACGATGGCAAGGCGCTGCCGTCACGGCTGGACCTCGGCGCCGAGCCCGCTGTCTATCGCACCCTGATGCAAGCCAGTGCCAGCGGGCAACCTGTTATCGCACGCATTCGTGCCGGCAACCTGCAGCGCATGGCCATTTTTTTCAACCCCAAGGCCAAGTCCCAAGCCATCATGGTGATGTTCGGCCTGAATAACGATGCACTACTGGCCAGGCTCAACAAAGACACCCCCCCTGCCCTGCAGCTGCGGCTGCGCCTGCTGCTGAACGATGACCCGCCGCAGCTGATCGCAGACAGCCACCCCGGCCAGGCCAGCCCGGCGCTGCCGTTGCTCAGTGCCACCCGCATCATCGGCGGCCAACGTATCCGTTTTGAGCTCAGCCCGCTCAATGACAGCCCCCAACCTGGCGACCAACAGCTGCCATTGGCGCTGGGTACACTGTTGGCGCTAGGCATCCTGGTGCTGGGTGGGCGCTACTACAACCGGGGCAACCTGCAAGAGATCGACAAGCAGAACAGCGCGCTGTCGATGCTGCAACAAAGCAACCAGACACTGCACCAGCAACAAGCTGAACTGCAGCAGCACATCAAGCCGCTACAAGAGGCGGAAGAACGCTACCGCCATGTGCTGCACGATGCGGCCGACGGCATGCTGCTGCTGTCTGCGCAGGGCGAAGTACTGGAAGTGAACCCCGCGGCCGCCGCCCTGATAGGCCAGCCACGCGACGCCCTGCTCCAGTTGCCAGCCGGCGCGCTGATTAGCGAGCTGCACTGCCGCAACGGCCAGCGCTTCGAGCAGCACGCCAGCCCCCTGCTGGGGCTGCCGTTTGAAGCCATGCTGATCTGCGACCAATCATTCATGCTGCAAGTCGAACTCAGCCTGAGCCTGATCCGCCCGCAGCTATCCGAGCCGGTGTACCTGGTGGTGTGTCGCAATATTGCCGCCCGCAAAGAGCGTGAAGCTGCGCTGATACGCCTGAAAGACTCGCTGGCCGAACAGGTAGAAACCCAGAACCGCCAGCTGACCGCCCTGCTGGATGCCAGCCCCATGGCCATGGCGTATATCGTGGACCGCCAGTTCAAACAGGTAAACAAAGCGTTCCTGGAGCTGTTTGCCCGCGAAGAAAGCAGCACCGTCGACCACTCTACCCGCTTGATCTACGACAGTGACGAGCACTATCTGCGCACCGGCCGCCTGATTTACCCCCTGCTATACGAAGGCCAGGTCACCCAGAACACCCTGCGCCTGCAGCGGGGCGACGGCAGCACCCTGTGGGTAAACATGTATGGCCGTGCCGTGAAGCCGGATACCCCCGGCCTGGGCTCGGTCTGGCTGTATCAGGATATTTCCACCCAGCGCAATACCGAAGAAGCGCTGCGCCAGGCGCGCGACCTGGCAGAAGAAACCAGCCGCGCCAAAACCGAGTTCCTGGCCAATATGTCGCACGAGCTGCGCACCCCGCTACACGCCATCCTGGGGTTTGCCGAAATGGGCGAAGCACGCAGCCACGGCGGTGACGGCAACAAGATCGCCCACTGCTTCGAGCGCATCCACAATAGCGGCAGCCGGCTGCTATCACTGCTGAACGACCTGCTGGACCTGGCCAAAATGGAAGTGGGCAAGATGGATTACCAGTTCTCGCGCAGCGACCTGGAGCAAGTCGTACGCGAGGCAGTAGAAGATTTGCGGGGCCAAGCCAGCAAGTGCCATGTCACCCTGGTACAACACCCCTCGCCTTCTCGGCTACAGGCCGAGATGGACCCGTTCCGCATTGGCCAGGTCGTGCGCAACCTGCTATCCAACGCCATCAAGTTCAGCCCTGGCGGTAGCCGGGTAGAAATCGGTTTCAGCCTGACACCCGGCCAGCCCGCCCTGTTGAATGTGTCCGTCCGCGACCACGGCCCCGGCGTGCCCCAGGGCGAGCAGGAGCGTATTTTCGACAAGTTCATCCAGAGCAGCCTCACCAAGACCGGTGCTGGCGGCACCGGTTTGGGCCTGGCCATCAGCCGCGAAATCATCAGCGCCCACCATGGCCTGATATCTGTTCATAATGCCGCCGACGGTGGCGCCATTTTCAGCTTCACACTGCCGCAAACGCATAGCGACAGCGCGTCGCACAAGGAGAGCTAAGCATGGGCAAGCGCCTGCTATTGGTAGACGATGAGCCATTCAACCTGGAACTGATGACCGAGCTGCTGCAAGACGCCGGCTACGACACAGTGCAGGCCGAAGACGGCGAGAGTGCGTGGCAGATACTGCAGCAAGAAGGCGAAACATTCTCTGCCGTCCTGCTGGACAAAATGATGCCAGGGATCAGCGGTTTCGACCTGCTGCGCCGCATGAAATCCTCAGGCAAGCTGGCTTTTGTACCCGCCATCATGCAAACCGCCGTGGGTGCAGCCGCCAGCGTGCAGGAAGGTTTGTCGTCCGGTGCCTTTTACTACCTGACCAAGCCCTTC
>JAIXTB010000161.1 GCA_027484385.1 Neisseriaceae bacterium
AAGCAGATTGCCGAGCTGGCCGAGCACGCCCGTACCGTGTCGGCCAGCTCCGGCCAACTGTCCAACCAGGGCGGCGAAGTGATCGCCAGTGCCGTCAGCGAAATGCAGCGCATCAACAGCGCGGTAGACCAGGCTGCTGGCACCATTGGCAACCTGGTGAGCAAGACGCAAACCATCTCCACCATCATGCAGGTGATCAAGGACATTGCCGACCAGACCAACCTGCTGGCGCTGAACGCGGCGATTGAAGCCGCGCGTGCCGGCGAAATGGGCCGTGGCTTTGCCGTGGTGGCCGACGAGGTGCGCAAGCTGTCCGAGCGGACTGCCGCCGCCACGCAGGAAATTGCCGGCATGATCAACGAGATTCAGGCTGGCTCAGAGGCCTCGCGCAGCAATATGGAAGAAGCCGTCAACCGCGTAAAAGCCGGCTTGGCGCTGGCCGAGCAGGGGGGCGAGGCCATTCACCAGATACGCGACAGTGCCAACGGCGTGGTGGGTGTGGTGAAAGACATCTCGCAAGCACTGGCCGAGCAAGGCCACGCCAGCGAGGAGATCACCCGCAATGTAGAGCAGATCGCCCAGGCTGCGGCCAACAACGCCGCAGCCTCCGGCCAGTCGTCCCAGGCGATTGGCGAGCTGAACGAGCTAACCCAGCGCCTGCGCAGCATGGTGTCGCGTTTTCAGGTATAGCAAGATGCGGTAGCCCGGCTGGGCTGCCGGTAGTACAAAAAGGTTGGCCGCATTGCCTGTGCAGGGCATGCGGCCAAGCTTTTTTGTCGGGTGCAGCGAAACGGGATGCGCGTGCTAATAAAGTGAAAACAGAGTGGGCACAGGCTGTCGCGCCATGCTCACTCTATCTATTGCCCACCTTGTCTTTTACACCGCTGCCTGGCCGTTGCTTTGGGCTGCCCGGCGGTGCCACAGCCCCCAGCCACCGGCGATGGCCAGCAGCACAGCGCATAGCAGCAGTACCGGCGCGTTGCCGTGGCGCATATACGGTGTCAGGCCGCTGTGGCCTTGTACTGTTGCCATCAGCGTCTGGCGCGTGTCTGGCGCGGCAGCGGCGATCAGCTCGCCGCGGTGGTCGATGGCGGCAGTCATGCCGGTATTGGTGGCGCGCAGCATGGGGCGGCCGGTTTCCAGCGCCCGTGCTTGCGATAGCTGCAGGTGCTGGCTCATGGCGTTGCTTTTGCCGAACCAGGCCAGGTTGCTGACGTTGGCCAGAATGGTGGCGTTGGCCGCCGGGCCGATCAGCTCTTCACCAAAGCCGTCTTCGTAGCAGATATTGAACGCTACCTTTTGCTGGCCGATGGTCAGCGGCAGCTGGTCCGCGCCGCCGGGGGTAAAGCCGGACAGCGGCATACGCAGGAACTGGTAGATCCAGCTGGTGACGGCGGGCAGCGGGATGAATTCGCCAAACGGTACCAGGTGGTTTTTGGCGTAGTAGTCTTGCGCGGGCTGGTTCAGCGCAATGACGGCGTTCAGGTAGCCACGGCCATCCGGCGTGCGGCGCGGGATGCCGGCGACCAGGGCGGTCTTTTTACGGTCGGCTACGCCGTTGATCATGGTGAGGTAGCCGGAGGGCAGATCGTCCAGGAACACGGGCAGCGCGGTTTCCGGCAGCAGGGTCAGCTCGGCCGGTGGCGCCTGCACCACCATGCGGTAATAGGTAGCCAGGGTGAAGTCGAAGGTGGCCGGGTCCCATTTCAGCGCCTGCGGGATATTGCCTTGCAGCAGTGCCACGCGCAGCGGGGCGCCGGCCGGGGTGGTCCATGTTTGCTGTTGCAGCCAGCCGCTGCCACCCCATAGCGCCAGCAGCAAGCCGCCAAGGGCAGCGCGCTTGGCTAGATGCAGACCGGCTTGCGGTAGTAATGCCAGCACGCCGGCGCTGAGCGCTACCGCCAGGGTCACCGCATGGATGCCGCCTACGGGGGCCAGGCCGGCGAGCGGGCTTTCGGTAATCTGGCTATAGCCGATGGCGCCCCAGGGGAAGCCGGTGAACACCCAGCTGCGCAGCCATTCGCCCAGCGTCCAGGCGGCGGGGAACACCACCAGCCAGCGCACGGCGGGCAGGTGGTGCATGCGGGCGGCCAGCCAGGCGGCCAGGCCGGGGTAGAGCGCCAGGTACATGGGCAGCAGCAGGGTCATGCCGCCGGCCAGCAGCGAGGGCATGCCGCCAATATCGTGCAGGCTGATGTAGATCCAGTAGAACTGGCTGGTGTAGGCGGCCACGCCCCACACCCAGGCGAGGCCAAAGGCGCGCTGCGGCCAACGTTGTACCAGCAGGATCAGCGCCGCCAGCGCCAGCAGGGCCACCCAGTACAGGCGGTAGGGGGCAAAGGCCAGTACGGTGCTGGCACCGGCCAGCGCGGCCAGCAGCAGGGTGAGGGCGTGGCGTAGCATGTCAGCTAGGTTTGGCGGCACGCCGCTCTACCAGCAGGGCGTGCAGGCGGCGGCTGTCGGCACGGATCACGGTGAAGTGCCAGTCGTCCAGCTGCAGGCCTTCGCCGCGTGTGGGTACGTAGCCCAGGTTAGCCATCACCAGGCCGCCGACGGTGTCGACTTCGTCGTCGGGCAGGGTGCTGTCGAAGAAGATGTTGAAGTCGTCGATGGCGGTGGTGGCGCGTACGCGGTAGCGCCCGCCGCGTACCGGCACGATATCGTCTTCTTGCTCTTCCAGGTCGTGTTCGTCGTCGATTTCGCCTACGATTTCTTCCAACACGTCCTCGATGGTCACCAGGCCGGACACGCCGCCGTATTCATCCACCACGATGGCCATATGCGTTTTGCTGGCGCGAAAATCGCGCAGCAGGGCATTGAGTGGCTTGCTTTCCGGCACGAATACCACCGGGCGCAGTACTTTTTTCACGTCGAAGGCGTCGGGCTGGTGAAAGTAGTGCAGCAGGTCTTTGGCCAGCAGGATGCCTTTGATGTCGTCTTTGTCGTCGCCGATGACCGGAAAGCGCGAATGGCCGGTTTCGATGAGCTGCGGCAGCCATTTTTCGATGCTGTCTTCCAGCTTCAGCACGGTGATCTGGCTGCGCTGTACCATCACGTCGCGTACGCTTTGCTCGGAAAACGACAGCACGCCCTCGATCATGGACAGCGCCTCGGCGTCCATCAGGTTGCGCTCGAAGGCCGCGTGCAGCTGCTCACGCAGCTCTTCGCGGTCTTCCGGTTCGTGGGTGAAGCGGTTTAGCAGGCGGTCAAACCAACTGGCGGGTTTACTGGGGTCGTCCATAGGTGGGGTCAGGTTTTCTCTGCGGCGTAAGGGTCGTCATAGCCTAACTTGGCGAGGATGGCGGTTTCAAGCGCTTCCATGATGTTGGCCTCGTCGTCCTGCTCGTGGTCAAAGCCCTGCAGGTGCAGCATGCCGTGCACGGTGAGGTGGGCGTAGTGCGCGTCCAGCGTCTTGCCTTGCTCGGCGGCCTCGCGGGCGACCACGGGGGCACAGAATACCAGGTCGCCAAACAGTGGCATGCCTGCCACGGTGTCGCCTTCGTTCAGCGCGAAGGACAGCACATTGGTGGCGTAGTCCTTGCCGCGGTAGTCGTGGTTCAGCTGGCGGCCTTCGGCCTCGTCTACCACCAGCAGCGAGACCTGTGCCTGGCGGTGCTGGCGCTGCAGGGCGGCCTGGCACCAGCGGCGCCATTGCTTGCCGTCCGGCAGTGGCTGCTCGCTTTCCAGGCGGTCTTCCAGGGTCAGGTCCAGCCGTGCGGCCAACCTTTGCAGGAAGGGGTTACGTTTCGCTTTTTTCATCTTGTCTTGCCTGATAGTGGTCGTAAGCGTCGACGATCTTCTGCACCAGCGGGTGGCGCACCACGTCGTCGCTCTGGAAATGATGGAAATGAATGCCGCGCACCTTGCCCAGGATGCGCTCTACCTCGACCAGGCCGCTTTTCTGGTGGCGTGCCAGGTCGATCTGGGTGACGTCGCCGGTAATGACCGCGCGCGAGCCAAAGCCGATACGGGTGAGGAACATCT
>JAIXTB010000234.1 GCA_027484385.1 Neisseriaceae bacterium
CATCGCCAACCAGCTCACCACCCAAGAAGTCGCCGACGCCCAGGCCGCCGCCAAGGCCGCGGCCAAGGCCAACCGCCAGCACTGGCAAGCTCCCGGCAAGCTGCTGGCCCTGCGCGGCATTAGCGCCAGCCCCGGCCTGGTGATCGGCCAGGCACGCGTACTGAAAGCCCAGCACATCGAGGTGCCCGATGTACCCGGCACCCTAGGCTACGATGGCGACCTGCTCGAAACCGCGCTCAGTGCCACCCGTAACGAGCTGCAAGCGCTGGCCGACGACACCAGCCGCCGCCTGGGCAAAACCGAAGGCGGCATCTTCCTGGCGCAGGCCGAGCTGCTGTCCGACACCGACCTCATTACCCTGACCTGCCAGCTGATGGTAGAAGGCCACGGCGTAGCCTGGGCCTGGCACGAAGCCGTGCAGCGCATGGCAGACCGCCTGGGCGCACTGGGCAACCCGCTGCTGGCCGCCCGCGCCGCCGACCTGCGCGACGCTGGCCGCCGCGTACTGGCCAAGCTGGCACCCGACCTGGCGCTGGACGCCGGCAAAGGCGCACAACGCGACAACGAAGTACTGATCGCCGCCGACCTGGCCCCGTCCGACACCGCCACACTCGACCCCAAACAAACCCTGGCGCTGATTACCGCCCAGGGCGGCCCGACCTCGCACACCGCCATTCTGGCCCGCACGCTGGACCTGCCCGCCGTGGTCGCCGCCGGTAGCGCGGTGCTGGATATTCAGGATGGCACCACGCTGATCGTGGACGGCGATAGCGGCACCGTGTACCTGAACGCCGGCGAGGCCGACCTGGCCAGCGCCCGCCAATGGCAGCAAGCGCAGCGTGACAAGCTGCTGCAAGCCACGCGCGAGGCCCAGCAGCCCGCCCGCACCGCCGATGGCCACCAGGTAGAAGTGGCGGCCAACGTTAACCGCCCGGAGCAAGTGGCCGCCGCGCTGCAAGCCGGTGCCGAAGGCGTAGGCCTGATGCGTACCGAATTCCTGTTCCTGGAGCGCGACAGCGCGCCGGACGAAGAAGAGCAATATCAGACCTACCGCGCCATGTTGGCCGCACTGGACGGCCGCCCGCTGGTGATCCGCACGCTGGACATCGGCGGCGACAAGCAGGTGCCCTACCTGAACCTGCCGCACGAAGAAAACCCCTTCCTGGGGGTTCGTGGCGTGCGCCTGCTGCTGCGCCGCCCGGACCTGATGCTGCCACAGCTGCGCGCGCTGTACCGCGCCGCGGCCCACGGCCCGCTGTCCATCATGTTCCCGATGGTCAGCACCCTGGCCGAGGTCAAACTGCTGCGCGCCCAGTGCGAGCAAGTGCGCGCCGAGCTGAATGCGCCGGTGGTGCCGCTGGGCATCATGGTAGAAGTACCGGCTGCCGCCACCATGGCCGACCGTTTGGCCGAGCACGTGGACTTCTTCTCGGTCGGCACCAACGACCTGACCCAGTACGTGCTGGCCATCGACCGCCAGCACCCGGAACTGGCTGCCGAAGCCGACAGCCTGCACCCGGCCGTACTGCGCCTGATCGCCCAGACCGTGGCCGGCGCCCAGGCCCATGGCCGCTGGGTAGGCGTGTGCGGCGGCATGGCCGGCGACCCGCTGGGCGCGGCCATCCTCACCGGCCTGGGCGTGGCCGAGCTGTCCATGAGCCCGCGTGACATCCCGGCTGCCAAGGCCAGCGTACGCGCCGCCAGCCTGGCAGCCCTGCAACAGCTGGCCCAGGCCGCGCTGGCCTGCGACAGCGCCGCCGAAGTGCGCGCACTGCTGGGGGCGCAGGCATGAGCCAGCCCGTTATCACCCTGACGCTGAACCCGGCACTGGACCAGACCGTTACCGTACCGGCGTTGCACCCCGGCGCGGTGAACCTGGCCAGCGAGGTGCACATCAACGCCGGCGGCAAAGGCGTGAATGTGGCCAGCTGCCTGGCGGACTGGGGCGTACCGGTGGTGGCCAGCGGCCTGCTGGGCCGCGACAACACCACGCCGTTTGAAGACCTGTTTGCCGACAAGGGCATCCGCGACGCTTTCATCCGCGTAGGCGGCAGCACGCGCACCAATATCAAGCTGGTCGATGCCAGCACGCTGGACACCACCGACATCAACCTGCCCGGCATCCAGCCCAGCAGCGGCGCGCTGGCCAAACTGCAGCTACTGCTGGACGAACACATCGAGCAAGACAGCCTGGCCGTGCTGGCCGGCAGCCTGCCCGCCAGCGTGGATGAAAGCTGCTGGGCCCAGCTGGCCCGCCAGCTGAAGGCACTGGGTGCCAAGGTCATTCTGGATACCAGCGGCCCGGCGCTGCAGCAGGCGCTCAGCCTGCCCCCCGACGCGCTGCCCTGGCTGATCAAGCCGAACCAGCACGAGCTGGAACAATACCTGGGCCACGCCCTGCCCGACGTAGCGGCTGTAGCACAAGCCGCCCGCACGCTGCAGGCACGCGGCATCGCCGTAGTGGTGGTCTCGCTGGGCAGTGCCGGCGCGCTGCTGTGCTGCGAACAAGGCTGCTGGTTGGCCGCACCGCTACAGCTGGACAGCCTGAAAAGCACGGTAGGTGCCGGCGACGCACTGGTCGCCGGCCTGGTAGCCGCACTGCACAGCACCGCCCCGGGCCAGCCCTACGCCTGGCCAGACGTGCTACGCCTGGGCATGGCTTTTGCCGCCGCCAAGCTGGCGCACATCGGCCCGCACCTGCCAGACACCAGCGAGGTGGCCCGCCTGCAAGCGCGTATCGAGGTAAGGCCCCTGAACCCATAACAACAGCGCCGCACAGCGGCACCGGATGCACGACCAGAAAAGCCCGCACAGCGGCACATAGAGGAGATTCACCATGTCAAACGTACTGGCCATCATTGCCTGCCCGCAGCGGCTGGCACAAGGGCAGCTGGCCGCCGAAGCCCTGCGCAAGGCCGCGCAGCAAGCCGGCCACCAGATTGCTATCGAAATCCGCCACGCACAAAGCGTGCAAGGCCGGCTGGATGAAGCCCAGCTGGCGGCGGCCGATGCGGTTATCGTTATCGCAGAAGGCGATGCCGATACCGGCCGCCTGAACGGCCGCGCCAGCCATGCGGCCAACCTGGACGCCGTGCTGGCCAACGCCGGCGCCGTGATCAGCGCCGCACTGGGCGCTGCCCCGGCTGCCGCCACGGGCGGCAAGCTGCGCATCGTCGGCATTACTTCCTGCCCCACCGGCATCGCGCATACCTTTATGGCTGCAGAAGGCCTGAGCCAGGCAGCAACCAACCTGGGCCACGACATCAAGGTGGAAACCCAGGGCTCGGTCGGTTCGCAAAACACCCTGACCGCCACCGAGATTGCCGCAGCGGATCTGGTGATCATCGCCGCCGACACCCAGGTCAACCTGGATCGTTTCGTGGGCAAACGCCTGTACAGCAGCGGAACCAAGGCCGCCATCAACGACGGCGTTGCCCTGGTAAAACGCGCCCAGGCCGAAGCCCGCCCGCACCAGGCCAGTGGCGGCGACGCCCAGCCGCAGGCTGCGGCCAACCCTGACAGCAAAAACAGCGAGCGCAGCGCCGCCTACAAACACCTGATGACCGGCGTGTCCTTCATGCTGCCGTTTGTGGTGACCGGCGGCCTGCTGATTGCGCTGGGTTTTGCGCTGGGCGGCATCTATGTGTACGAAGACGCCTTCAAGGGCACACTGGGCTGGACGCTGTTCAATATCGGCGCCAAGGCCTCGTTTGCGCTGATGGTACCGATTCTGGCTGGCTACATCGCCTACTCCATTGCTGACCGTCCGGGTATTGCCCCCGGCATGGCAGGCGGCATGATCGCCAGCTCCATTGGCTCCGGCTTTCTGGGCGGCATCGTGGCGGGCTTCATTGCCGGCTATGCGGTGAAATACCTGAACGAGAAAATCCAGCTGGGCCGTAATTTCGACGGCCTGAAGCCGGTGCTGATCCTGCCGCTGCTGGGCACCACCATCGTCGGCCTGCTGATGTACTACGTGCTGGGGCAGCCGGTAGCCGCCGCACTGGGCGCAGTCACCGACTGGCTCAAAGGCCTGCAGGGTTCCAGCGCACTGGCGCTGGGCATGATCCTGGGCGGCATGATGGCCTTCGACATGGGCGGCCCGATCAACAAGGCAGCCTACACCTTTGCCACCGGCCTGCTGGCTAGCCAGGTGTACGCCCCGATGGCCGCCGTGATGGCCGCCGGCATGACCCCGCCACTGGGTATTGCCCTGGCTGCCCTGCTGTTCAAGAACCGCTTTAGCGTGGACGAGCGCGAAGGCGCCAAGGCTGCCGGCGTGCTGGGGATCTCCTTCATTACCGAAGGTGCCATCCCGTTTGCTGCCAAAGACCCGCTGCGCGTGATTCCGGCCCTGGTAGCCGGCTCCGCCCTGGCCGGCGCCATCTCCATGGCCGCAGGCTGCGAGCTGCGCGTGCCACACGGTGGCGTGTTTGTGCTGCCTATCCCCAACGCCGTAACCAACCTGGGCATGTACCTGGTAGCCCTGGTAGCCGGCA
>JAIXTB010000205.1 GCA_027484385.1 Neisseriaceae bacterium
ACCCTGCGCGACACGCTGGACAAGCTGAAAGACAAGCTGGGCTCTGCCGTGATCGTGCTGGGCAGCAAGGCCGACGGCAAGGTCGCGCTGATTGCCGGCGTCACCAAAGACCTGACCGGCCGCTTCAAGGCTGGCGAGCTGGTCAACCATGTGGCCCAACAGGTAGGCGGCAAAGGCGGTGGCCGCCCGGATATGGCCCAGGCCGGCGGCACCCAGCCGGAAAACCTGGCCAGCGCCCTGGCCAGCGCGCAAGACTGGGTAGCCAGCAAGTAAGCTTGCCAAGCCCTGCATCACACACCCCCGCGCATCTCGCCGGGGGTGTTTTTCTTGGTACCACTACCGCCACACTTGGCCAGCAAAGCTTGCAGTTCCAGCAACATCAGCCACACTAAGTAAACAGGCCAGCCGGAAACCCACCATGCTCCAGCCACCGTACCCCAGCACCGCAGCGCACACCTGCCGTCAGGCAAGCTACCGGCTTGCCGGCTGCCTGCTGCTGGCAAGCCTTGCGGCACATGGGCAGCAGGCCGACAAAGGGCTGATTGCCGTTACCGAGCCGTGGCCACCGTATAACACCTTCAGCAATGACGATACCGCCGACGGTGCCCACGCGCTCATTGTGCAGCGAGCGCTAGCACTCAGCGGCCTGCAGGCGCAAACCATTGTCTACCCGTGGGCACGCGCCATGGCGATCGCCCAGTCGCGCCCCAATACCCTGTTATTCAGCCTGGCACGCACACCTGAGCGCGAAAACAAATTCATCTGGATAGGCAAGCTCAGCCAGACACAGCAATTTCTGTGGCGGCTAGAGACAGCCGTGCACGGGGCGGAGCCATCCCTGCAGCAGATACTGCGCTGCTGCAGCATTTGCACCGTACGCAAAGACGTCAGCGAAGAAGCCCTGCGACAGCAAGACAGTGATCACACCATGCAGCTGGTACTCACCGGCAGCCACAACGACTGCCTGCGCATGCTGCGCAGTGGCAGCGTGGCGTATATGGCAGGCTCACCCTACCGTGTACAGGCCACCCTGCAGCAAAGCAGCCTGCCAGCGTCTTTCCTGCACAAAACCACGGCCATTGCGCCGGTTCGCACCCTGTTTCTGGCAGCCAGCCACGGCACACCTGGCGTGACCGTAAACAAGCTGCAACAGGCCATGCAGCAACTACAACAAAGCGGCGAGCATGAGCGCATGCTGCAGCAGGCACTATCACGGCCACTGCCCGGCTCGGGCGACAAGGCCGCGGCCAACCCCATACCCAGCAAGCCGTGAGCTGACTAGCCACAGGCTACAGCGCCATGCGGATACGCTGGTACAAAGCAAAAAAGACAAAACCCGCCAAAAGGCGGGTTTTGTCTTGTATCTGGCTCCCCGAGCAGGGCTCGAACCTGCGACCTGCGGATTAACAGTCCGTCGCTCTACCGACTGAGCTATCAGGGAACACAACTTGCTTGAAGTACTACCGAAGCACTACTTCTAAATTTTCTGGCTCCCCGAGCAGGGCTCGAACCTGCGACCTGCGGATTAACAGTCCGTCGCTCTACCGACTGAGCTATCAGGGAATTGCCTTAGAGAGGTGCGCATTGTAGGCAGCGCCTGCCTTTTCGTCAAGCCTGAATCGATAAACTTTTCAGGCCTGACGAAGGAACAATGACTTAGCTGTCGTTACGTGCAGTTTGCACCTGCACCAGTTCCAGCGGGGCCACCTCAGCCACTTCACGCACCACCTCGCGGCGGCGCTTGCCTTTCACCTCCACCGGAGCCACGTCCACTACCGGCAGCTCGGATGCAGGACGTGTGGTCACCAGTACCAAACCACCCAGATCGGCTACTGGCTCGGCTGCTACTACTGCTACCGGCTCGGCAACGACAGCAGGTTCAAGCGCCACCACAGCTTCGACCACAGCTTGTTCTACAGGCGGCTCGTCAGCCACGGCAACGGCCGGTGCTTCTTCAAGCTGCGCAGGGGCTTCGACGACGGCTTCAATGGCGGTTTCTACCACGCTCACCTGCTCGACAGCTGCCGCTTCCGCTTGTGGCTGTACCGGCTGTGCAGCCACCTCGACCACAACATCAACAGCCACAGGCTCTGCCACCACCGCCACAGGCTCGGCAGCCTCGACCGCCTCCGCCACAACAGCTACAGTCTCAACGGCCACAGGTGCCGCTTCTGCCACCGGCTGCTGCACAGGGGCTGCTGCCTGCTCGGCCACGTCGGCTGCAGTGTCTGTCGCCGTGTCTGCCACGGCATCTGCTACAACTTCGCCCTGCTCTGCCACAACAGCATCATCGCGGCGATCGCGGCGGGAACGACGACGACGGCGCTCACGCGGCTCGGCGCTACCGGCATCTGCGGCAGCAACCACGGCGGCATCTGCCACGGCTTCGACAGCGTCTTCCTGCGCCGGCACAACCACAGCAGCCTGCGGCTCTTCTGCCAGCTGAGGCGCCTGCACCAGCTCTTTCGCTTCACGACCGGCGTCGCGGTTGCGCTCGCGGCGGCGTTCGTTACGCGGGGCGGTTTCGCGCTCTTTCGGCGCGGCATCACCCAGCTCGGCACGCTGCACGTTTTCACGCTGCTCGCGTGGCTCGCGCGGTTCACGTTCGCGACGCGGTGCGCGCTCCTGGCGTGGCTGTTGCTCGCTGCGCGGCTCGCGCTCTTCACGCTGCGGCGCATCGGCCGCTTGCGGGCGGCGACGCTGCTCGTCAGCCTGGCGCGGCTGGCGCTCTTCGCGCGGCTCGCGGTTGGCACGATTCTCATCGCGATTGCCACGGCCATCTTCGCGGTCACGGCGCGCGCCCGGGCGGCGCTCGTTACGCTGGCGCGGGTTACGCGCTTCGCGTTGCGGCTTTTTCACTTCGGCCACCGGGGCGGGTGCGGCAGCGGCCGGTTCCTCACCCAGCAGGCCCTTGAACCAGCCAACGATCTTGGCGATCAGGCCTGGCTCGTCACGACGGGCAGCCACAGGCGCAGCAGCCGGTGCTACAGGTGCTGCAGCCGGCACCGGATCAGCTGCCATCGGGGCAGGCTGGGCCGGGGTAATGCCTTTTACTGCCGCTTCCTGGCGCTCTACTTTCGGTTTTTCCTGGCCAAACGGATGGGCTGCGTCTTCTTCCGGCAGCTCGACACGGCGATAGCTTGGTGCCTCGCTGACTTCTGCCAGATCGTCGTGACGTACGCGCACAATCTTGTAATGCGGGGTTTCCAGGTGCAGGTTCGGGATCAGCACCACGGCCACATCGAGACGGGCTTCGATGGAGTAGATCTCGGCACGCTTTTCGTTCAGCAGGAAGGTGGCCACATCTACCGGCACCTGTGCGTGTACCGCACCGGTGTTTTCCTTCATGGCTTCTTCCTGGATGATGCGCAGGATGTGCAGGGCGGAAGATTCGATACCGCGGATAAAACCGATACCATGGCAACGCGGGCACGGTACGTGACTGGTTTCGCCCAGGCTAGGCTGCAGGCGCTGACGCGACAGCTCCAGCAGGCCAAAACGCGACAGCTTGCCCATTTGTACGCGGGCACGGTCGTGCTTCAGCACTTCGCGCAGGCGGTTTTCCACGTCGCGCTGGTTTTTCTGGCTTTCCATGTCGATAAAATCGATCACGATCAGGCCACCCAGGTCGCGCAGACGCAGCTGGCGGGCGATTTCTTCGGCAGCTTCCAGGTTGGTACGGAAGGCTGTGTCTTCGATATCGGAACCCTTGGTGGCACGTGCCGAGTTCACGTCTACCGACACCAGTGCTTCGGTGTGGTCGATCACGATGGCACCGCCGGACGGCAGGGTAACCGCACGCGAGAAGGCGGTTTCGATCTGGTGTTCGATCTGGAAGCGGGAGAACAGCGGCACCGGGTCTTTGTAGAGCTTCACGCGGCCAACGTTGTTGGGCATCACGTGGCTCATGAA
>JAIXTB010000025.1 GCA_027484385.1 Neisseriaceae bacterium
GGTTCAGCATGGCATTGAACAGCGTGTTGACGCCGGGCATGAAATGAAAGCGCTGCCGCGCCAGGGTGCGGATCATGCCGCCGATATCGCGCGGGTTGGGAATCAGGATATTGCAGGCCCCCCAGCGCGCGCCCATCAGCATGCAGGCAGTCAGCGCCAGGATGTGGTACAGCGGCAGCGCGCACACAATCGCCAGCTCATCGCCGGCACTGCGCAGCACGGGCCCGGCCCAGGCGTCGTTCTGCAGCACGTTGGCAATGATGTTACGGTGGGTCAGCACCGCGCCCTTGGCCAGGCCGGTGGTGCCACCGGTGTATTGCAGGAAGGCAATATCGTCATGCCCGGCCTGCACCGGCTGCAGCGTGCCACGGCGGCCGGCGCGCAGTGCCTGCGGCCAACGTTGCGCCTGCGGCAGGGTAAACGGCGGCACCATGTGGCGCACATGGCGCGCTACCAGGTTGACCAGCGGCCCCTTCAGCAGCCCCAGCATGTCGCCGACGCTGGCCAGCAGCACATGGCGCACGCGGGTGGCGGCCAGCACCTGCTGTACCGTGGTGGCAAAGTTTTCCAGCACCACAATGGCCTCGACCCCGCTATCGGCCAGCTGGTGCTGTAGCTCGCGCGCGGTGTACAGCGGGTTCACGTTCACCACTACCATGCCAGCACGCAGGATGGCAGCTACGGCTACCGGGTACTGCAGCACATTGGGCAGCATCACCGCTACCCTGGCGCCCGGCTACAGGCCCTGCTGTTGCAGCCACACGGCCAGGCTGCGCGAATGCTCGTCCAACTGGCGATAGCTCAGGCTGCGCCCCATACACACATAAGCCGGGCGGCTGGCGTACTGGCGGAAGGCTTCCTCCAGCAGCCGGGTGAGCGAGGCGTACTGCGACGGGTCTATCTCTGCCGGTACCCCTGGTGGGTAGGCCTGGAGCCAGATTTTCTGCATGGTGTTTTCCTCGTGTCGTGGTACTGCCGTGTTGCCCCCTGTTGGCGGGGGCTTGTTCTGTGTGCACCTTGGCATGGGCGCCTGTTGCCTGTGGTGTCGTGGGGGTGCTAGCCCTTTGCCTGTTGCTGGCGCAAACGGGCCAGATGATGGGTTTTGGCGTCGGCAGCCGGGCCGGGCTGCAGGTCGATGTCGGCCAGCGGCAGGCTGCGCCCATCGTGGCTGACGGCGGCCAGGCCGGCTACCGGCTGGCCGCTGGCGCGCTCCAGCAGCTGCAGGCGGGCGCCGTCCGGGTGGGGTGCCCAGGTTTCGCCCCACTGGGTAATGGCCAGCAGCACGGGGTACAGGGCGCGGCCTTTGTCGGTCAGCGTGTATTCCACCGCGCGGCCATCGTCCGGCGCGGGCTGGCGCAGCAGGATGCCGCTGGCCACCAGCCGCTGCAGGCGGGCGCTGAGGATGTTGGTGCTGATGTCCAGGTGGCGCTGGAAATCGTCAAAGCGGCACATGCCGCAGAAGGCGTTGCGGATAATCAGCAGCGTCCACCACTCGCCGATCAGCTCCAACGTCTGGGCAATGGGACAGTTGATGTCGGCAAAAGAGCGCTTGCGCATGGGATAGCCTGTCGAAGAAGAAAAGTCAGGCCATCATGCAGCGATTTAGCTTGCATGATAAAAGCTAAATCCCGCACAAAAAGCCTGCATCAGGGCAGGCTGTGGCAAATAGACGACGCTGCGCTGGGCTCTTGCCGCAGGGGCTAGCCGGCAGCCAGCCGGTAGCCCACGCCGGTTTCGGTCAGCAGATAGCGCGGCTGGGCCGGGTCTTGTTCCAGTTTCTGGCGCAGGTGGGCCATGTAGATGCGCAGGTAGTGGTTGTGCTCGATATGCGCCGGGCCCCACACCTCTTTCAGCAGCTGACGGTGGGTCAGCACCTTGCCGCGCTGCGCGATCAGCGCCACCAGCAGGCGGTATTCCAGCTGGGTCAGGTGCAGTGGCTCGCCACCGCGGCTAACGCTGCGCAAGCCCAGGTCCACCACCACGTCGCCCAGGGTGACTTTGTCGCTTTCGCTTGCGGCGCTGCTGCCACGGCGGCGCAGCTGGGCGCGCACGCGGGCTTGCAGCTCGCCGGTGCCAAACGGTTTGGTGAGGTAGTCATCGGCGCCCGCATCCAGCGCGGCGATCTTGTCGCCCTCGTCCACCCGTGCCGACAGCACGATCACCGGCACGCTGCTCCAGCTGCGCAGGTCCAGCAGCAGCGCCACGCCGTCGCCGTCGGGCAGGCCCAGGTCCAGCACCACCAGGTCGGGCTTGCGGGTACCGGCCTCGATCAGGCCGCGCGCCACGCTGTCGGCTTCGTACACACGGTGGCCGTCTTCTTCCAGCGCCGCTTTCACAAAGCGGCGGATTACCGCCTCGTCTTCAATGACCAGAATGCTGGGGGCGTTGCTCACTGCAGGTTCTCCGGGTCGAAATCCAGCGCCGGCTGGGGCGCCAGCGGCAGGGTAAGGATAAAGCAGGCACCACCGGCGGGCAGGTTGGCCGCAGCGATGCGCCCGCCGTGCACGTCGGCAATGGTGCGGCAGATGGCCAGGCCCAAGCCCACGCCGCTGATAGCCGACTCGCGCTCGCCACGGGTAAAGGCGGTAAACAGCGCGTCGGGGTCGCCCGGCGGCAGGCCTTGGCCCTGGTCGGCCACACTCAGCACAATGTGCTGCGCGCTGGCCGTGGCCGTGAGGGTGATGGTGCTGCCGGCGGGGCTGTATTTGAGCGCATTTTCCAGCAGGTTGACCAGCAGCCGCTCCAGCAGGATGGGGTCGGCGTACAGCATGGGGCAGCTCAGGGGAGCATTCACCTGCAGGCGGTGGCTGGCGGTAGCACCGCCCAGCGCGGCGATGGCGCTGCCAAACAGCTCTTGTGGCGGCAGCCAGTCGCGGCGCAGCGTCACGCCGCCGGCCTGCAGGCGGGCCATTTCCAGCAGGTTGGTCACCAGGCGCGAGATGCGCTGGCTCTGCGCCTGCAGCGTGGCGGCCTGAGCCGCGTGCGGCGACGCCTCGCGCGCCAGCTGGCGCTGCAGGGTTTCGGCCTGGCCGGTGAGCGCGGTGAGCGGCGTGCGCAGGTCGTGCGACAGCGCGGCCAGCAGCGAGTGGCGCAGGCGTTCCGACTCCATCGCTACCAGCGTCTGCTGCGCTACGGCAATGTAATGCAGCCGTTCCAGCGTTTGCGCCGCCAGCGCGGCCACCGCCTCGGCCAGGCGGCGGTTGTCCGGCTCACCCAGCGTGGCGGGGTCGGCCACGCGCAGCACCAGCACGCCACGGGTGCGCATCGGCGCTTTTAGCGGCAGGTACAGGCACGGCGCGTGCGGCAGCGTGTGGGTAGCCACTCCAGCCGGGGCGGCGTGGTCGTAGCACCAGCGCACGATGGCGGCGTCTTCGTCCAGCGCGTCGCCAGCCTGTGGCTGCAGCGCGCCGTCTTCGTCGTCCGGCGGCAGCCACAGCCGGATATTGGCGCCCAGGCTGGCGTGCAAAAAGCGCTGGCTGATTTCGCCCACCTGCTCCGGCATCAGCGCCACGCCCAGCTCGCGTGCCATCTCGTACAGCGTGCGGGTGTGCGCCTCGCGCTGGCGCGCCTGCGCGGCGCTGTGGCGCTGGCTGGCCACCAGCTGGCCGGCGACCAGACCGACAATCAGCATCACCGCGAAGGTAATCAGGTACTGCACGTCGGACACCGCGAACGAAAAATGCGGCTGCACGAAGAAAAAGTCGAACAGCGCCACCGACAGCACGGCGCTGAGCGCCGCCGGGCCGCGCCCGTAGCGCACCGCCACCCACAGCACGCCCAGCAGGTAGAACATCACCAGGTTAGTGGGCTCCAGTACGCCGTGCAGCGGGCTGGCCAGCAAGGTGATGGCCACGCACAGCAGGCTGGCCGCCAGCCAGCCCTGGCGCGACAGCGGCCACTGCGGCCAACGTAGCAAGGAGCGCGCGCTGGCTGCTGGCGCAGGGCAGGACAGCAATAGCAGGTCGAGGTCGGCGGCGTGCTGCTGCAAGGCTTGCTGCAGGCGGCGCCCGGCCAGCGGCGTCGGCATCGCCAGCAGCGACAGGTTGTGGCGGCGGGCGTAGTCGGCCAGCAGGCGCGCCGCCGAGCTGCCACTCAACACCAGCGTGGTGGCGCCCTGCTCGGCCGCCTGTTGCAAGGCGGCTAGGGCGGCGGCGCGGGATGCCGCGCTGCTGCGGCCGTCGTCCACCCACACCGCGTGCCAGGCGGCATCCAGCTGCCGCGCCAGGCGCTGACTCTGGCGTACGCTGTCGGCGCCAAAGCGGCCATCCACCAGCAGCAGCAAGCCGTGGCGCGTAGCCCATACCGGCGCCGCCTGTTGCGTGGCGCGCTGCGCCTTGACCTGGCCATCGACACGGTCGGCCATGCGCCGCAGCGCCAGCTCGCGCAGCGCGATCAGGTTGCCTTTGCGGAAGAAATTGGCCGCAGCGCGCTCGGCCACCTCGGGCAGGTAGACCTTGCCTGCGGCCAACCTTTGCAGCAGATCGTCCGGCGGCAGGTCTACCAGCCGCACTTCGTCGGCCTGGTCGAACACGTGGTCGGGCACCGTTTCGGCCACCTCCACGCCAGTCACGCGGCTGACGATGTCGCGCAGGCTGTACAGGTGCTGCACGTTCATCGCGCTGTACACGTCGATACCGCTGGCCAGCAACTCTTCCACGTCCTGCCAGCGTTTGGGATGGCGGCTGCCGGCGGCATTGCTGTGCGGCAGCTCGTCCACCACCACCAGCGCCGGGCGGCGCGCCAGGATGGCGTCGATATCCAGCGCCGCCACCGCCTTGCTGCGGTGGTCCAGCTGGCGGCGCGGCAGCACGGCCAGGCCGTGCAGCATGGCTTCGGTATCGGCGCGGCCGTGGGTATCTACCCAGCCCACCAGCACGTCCAGGCCCTGGGCGCGTTTTTCCTGCGCCTCGGCCAGCATGGCGTAGGTTTTGCCCACGCCGGGGGCGGCGCCGAAAAACAGCTTCAGCCGGCCACGCGGGCGCGGCAGGCTGGCCAGCAGGGCGTCGGGGTCGGGGCGACGGTCGGGGTCGGTCATGGTTCTGGCTTATCGTGATTGGTGACTGGAAACAGCGGCAAGGTTGGCCGCATGCGGCCAACCTTGTACGTCAAACGGCACTTGCCGATGGTATCAGCTGCCGGCCAGCGCCAGGTTCAGCTGCAGCACGTTTACCCGTGCCGTGGCGTCGCTGCCGAACCAGGCCACCTGGGCCTGCTGGCGTACCAGCTGTTCCAGCTTGCCGGCGTCCAGCTGGCGGGCGGCGGCCACGCGCGGTACCTGGTACAGCGCGGCGGCCAGGCTGATGTGCGGGTCCAGCCCGCTGGCGGACGCGGTCACCAGGTCGGCCGGTACCGGCCCGGCCGGCAGCGGTCCGGCGGCTTTCAGCACGGCGATGCGCTCGGCTACCGCCTTGGCCAGCGCCGGGTTGGCCGGGCCCAGGTTGCTGCCGCCGGAGCCGGCGCCATTGTACGGCGTGCTGGCGGTGGCAGACGGGCGACCCCAGAACTCGCCCGGTTTGCTGAAGGCCTGGCCGATCAGCGCGGAGCCCACCACGCGGCCTTGCTGCTGCAGCAGCGAGCCCTGCGCCTGCGCCGGAAACAGCCACTGCGCCAGGCCGGTGACGGCCAGCGGGTACACCAGGCCCAGCAGCAGGGTGAGGCCCAGCAGCAGACGGGCGGCGGGCCACCACAGGGCGCTGGCGGCGGGTTTGGCAGCGTGGGTGTCGCTGCCGGACAGTACGTGTTGCATACGATTACCTTTACCTTTCTACAAAATGGCTTACACCAGCCCCAGCAGGGCCAGCAGCATGTCGATCAGCTTGATGCCGACAAAGGGCAGCAGCAGGCCGCCCAGGCCGTACACCAGCAGGTTGCGGCGCAGCAGCGCCTCGGCGCCCAGCGCACGGTAGCGCACGCCCTTCAGCGCCATCGGAATCAGCACCACGATGATCAGCGCGTTGAAGATCACCGCCGACAGCAGCGCCGACGCGGGGCTGGCCAGCTGCATCACGTTCAACAAGCCCAGCTGCGGGTAGGTGCCGGCAAACGCCGCCGGGATGATGGCGAAGTACTTGGCCACGTCGTTGGCCAGGCTGAAGGTGGTCAGCGCGCCGCGCGTCATCAGCATCTGTTTGCCGATTTCCACCACCTGGATCAGCTTGGTGGGGCTGGAGTCGAGGTCCACCATATTGGCGGCCTCGCGCGCGGCCTGGGTGCCGCTGTTCATCGCCACCGCCACGTCGGCCTGCGCCAGCGCCGGGGCGTCGTTGGTGCCGTCGCCGGTCATGGCCACCAGTTGGCCGCGCTGCTGGTAATCGCGGATCAGCGCCAGCTTGTTTTCCGGCGTGGCCTCGGCCAGGAAATCGTCCACGCCCGCTTCGGCGGCGATGGCGGCGGCGGTCAGGCGGTTGTCACCGGTCACCATCACCGTTTTGATGCCCATCTGCCGCAGCTGGGCGAAGCGCTGCTTGATGCCCGGCTTCACCACGTCTTTCAGCTCCACCACGCCCAGTACGCGGGCGCCTTCGGCCACCACCAGTGGCGTGCTGCCACGACTGGCGATGCCGTCCACCTGCTGCTGCAGGGCCGGGCTGAAGCTGCCGCCCAGCTGCAGCACATGGCGGCGGATGGCGTCGGCGGCGCCTTTGCGGATCTGGCGTTCGCCCAGGTTGATGCCGGACATGCGCGACTGCGCGGTAAACGGCACAAAGGTAGCACCGGGCGGCACCAGGCCCTGGTGCAGTGCCTGCAAGGTGCCCTGCCCCAGCTGGCTTTCGCTCAGCACGCCGTCGTGATGCGGGGCCACGGCGCGGGTTTGCTGCTGCGCCAGCACTACGATGCTCTTGCCTTCCGGCGTGTCGTCGGCCAGCGAGGCCAGCCAGGCGGCTTCGGCTAGCGCGGTAGGCGTGCTGCCGGCGGCGGCGATGAAGGCGGCGGCCTGGCGGTTGCCGAAGGTGATGGTGCCGGTCTTGTCCAGCAGCAGCACGTCCACGTCGCCGGCGGCTTCCACCGCGCGGCCGCTGGTAGCGATGACGTTGGCCGCCATCAGCCGGCTCATGCCGGCCACGCCGATGGCCGACAGCAGGCCGCCGATGGTGGTGGGAATCAGGCACACCAGCAGCGCCAGCAGTACCGGCAGCGAGATCACCTCGCCGCTGCCGGCGGCGCCCACGCTGTACACCGAGAACGGCAGCAGCGTCACCGTCACCATCAAAAACACCAGCGTCAGCGCCAGCAGCAGGATGGTGAGCGCAATCTCGTTGGGCGTCTTGCGGCGCTTGGCGCCTTCCACCATCGCGATCATGCGGTCGATGAAGGTTTCACCGGGGTTCACGCTGACGCGCACCACGATCCAGTCCGACAGCACACGGGTACCGCCGGTCACCGAGCTGAAGTCGCCGCCCGATTCGCGGATCACCGGGGCCGACTCGCCGGTAATCGCCGACTCGTCCACGCTGGCGATGCCCTCGATGATCTCGCCGTCGCAGGGGATGAGGTCGGTGTGCTGCACCAGTACCACGTCGTCCTTGCGCAGGTCGCTGGCGTCCACCACGGTAAAGGCGGCGCCGTAGCGGTACGGTGCGGACAGTTTCTTGGCGATGGTGGCTTTTTTCAGGCTCTTCAGGCTGGCGGCCTGGGCGCGGCTGCGGCCCTCGGCCAGCGCCTCGGCAAAGTTGGCAAACAGCACGGTAAACCACAGCCACACGGCAATGCTGCCGGTGAGCCATGCCGGCGCGTCGCCCTGCCCTTGCAGTGCCATCACCCACAGTACGCTGCACAGCACGCTGCCCAGGTACACCACGAACATCACCGGGTTTTTCAGCTGCTCGCGCAGCGCCAGCTTGCGTACGCTGTCGCGCAGCGCCGGCTTCAGCAGTGCCGGGTCGAACAGCGGCAGGCTGGTTTTGTTATCGCTCATCTTGGTCTCCTGCTTAACGCGCCCAGATCATCAGGTGCTCGGCCACCGGGCCCAGCGCCAGAGCCGGCAGATAGGTCAATGCGCCCACCAGCAGTACGCTGCCGACCAACAGGCCGATGAACAGGCCGCCGTGGGTGGGCATGCTGCCGCTGGTGGTGGCCAGTGTCTTCTTGGCTGCCAGGCTGCCGGCCAGTGCCAGTACCGGCACGATGACGGCAAAGCGGCCCAGCCACATGGCGATGCCCAGCAGCGCGTTGTAGTACGGGGTGTTGGCAGACAGGCCGGCAAAGGCGCTGCCGTTGTTGTTGGCCGCCGAGCTGAACGCGTACAGCACCTCGCTAAAGCCTTGCGCGCCAGGGTTGGCCAGGCCGGCAAGGCCGGGCGCCAGCAGCACGCTGGCAGCGGTGCCGGCCAGTACCAGCGCCGGGGTGGTGAGGATCACCAGCGCCACCATCTTCATGTCGAACGCCTCGATCTTCTTGCCCAGGTATTCCGGTGTGCGGCCTACCATCAACCCGGCCACGAACACCGCCAGCACGGCAAACACCAGCATGCCGTACAGGCCGGAGCCCACGCCGCCAAACACCACTTCGCCCAGCTGCATCAGCCACATCGGCAGCATGCCGCCCAGCGCGGTCAGCGAATCGTGCATGGCGTTCACCGCGCCGCAGCTGGCGGCGGTGGTAACGGTAATGAACAGGCTGCTGGCGGCCATGCCGAAGCGCACTTCCTTGCCTTCCCAGTTGCCGCTGCTGCCGTCCACGCCCAGCGCGGCCAACAGCGGGTTGCCCTGGCTTTCGGCGGCCATCACGCCGCTGGCGCAGACGATGAAGATCACGCTCATCGCCGCGTACAGCGCCCAGCCCTGGCGGCGGTCACCCGCCAGGCGGCCAAAGGCGTGGGTGAGGCCGGCGGGGATCAGGAAGATGGCCAGCATCTGCAGCAGGTTGACGAGCTCGGTAGGGTTTTCGAACGGGTGCGCCGAGTTGGCATTGAAGAAGCCGCCGCCGTTGGTGCCCAGCAGCTTGATGGCTTCTTGCGACGCCACCGGGCCCAGCGCCAGCGTCTGCGCGTGGCCGGCCAGCGCGGTGTATTCGCTATACGCGGCCAAGGTTTGCGGCACGCCCTGCTGCACAAATACCAGCGCCAGCAGCAGCGACAACGGCAGCAGCAGGTAGACCGACACGCGCAGCACATCGGCCCAGAAATTGCCGAGGTCGGTGCTTTCGCGGCGGGTAAAGCCGCGCATCAGCGCAAACGCCACCGCAATGCCGGTAGCGGCCGACAGGAAGTTCTGCACCGCCAGCCCGGCCATCTGGGTGAAGTAGCTCATCGTGCTTTCGCCGGCGTAGCCCTGCCAGTTGGTATTGGTCACAAAGCTGATGGCGGTATTGAACGCCGAGCCGGCCTCCACCGCGCCCATGCCTTGCGGGTTGAACGGCAGCACGCCTTGCAGCCGTTGCAGCGCGTACAGCAGCAGCGCGCCCAGCAGGTTGAACACCAGCACTGCCAGCGCGTACTGGCGCCAGCCCATGCCTTCATCACGAATACCGGCCACGCGCAGCAGCGCGGCGTCCAGGGCTTGCCAGCGCGGGCTCACTTGCCCGGCGGCCAACGGTGCCAGCCAGGCGCCCATGGGCCGCACCGACAAGGTCAGCAGCAGCATGAATAGCCCCAGCAGGCTGTAGAACTGCAGCATCATGACAGGTCCTCCGCGTGCAGCAGGGCATGCACCAGCCAGCCTGCCAGAAGTACGGCCAGTAAGGCCGCGATCAGGGTCAGCAGGGTCATAGCGCCCCCCTGCCGGACAAAGCGTGATAAACGCGCAGCAGGCCGACCGTGCTGCCAAACAGCAGCACCAGCCCACCCAGCCAGATCAGATCGTGCATGATTTCCTCGACAGTGAATGCAACACTGCCACTGTAGGGAGGCGCGTGGAAAGATCGTGCTAAATGACAAGGGTGCGGTGTAAACGCCGTATAAAAACGCGGCCACGCCGCCCCCTGCGACACTATGTCGCAGGCGCTGCGGCCAACCTTTATCGATAATCCGGCCTTTCATTGTCACCCCCTGCCGGAGCCGCGCATGCCTGCCCTTTCCCGCTCTATCCTGCTGGCCACCCTGTGCCTGCTGCCCGCCACCACCCTGCTGGCCAAACCGATCAAGCTCACTGATGTCAGCGGCCGCGAAGTGACCGTGGACGCGCCGGCCAAACGCGTGGTGCTGGGCTTTCACTTTGAAGAATTCACCGCCGTAGCCGGCGCCAAGGCGTGGCAGAACGTGGTGGGCATCAGCAAAACCGGCTGGGCTGGCTGGCGCGCGGGCAACTGGGCACGCTATGTGGAGGTGATTCCGCAGCTGAAAGACATGCCGGACGTAGGCTTTACCGACGACAACAGCTTTAGCGCCGAAAAAGTCATTGCGCTGAAGCCCGACGTGCTGATCCTGCCGGAATGGGGCTACAAGGCACTGGGCCCGGCCGCGCAGCAGCTGGGCGCTGCCGGCATCCCCATTGTGGTGGTGGACTACAACGCGCAAACGCTGGCACGCCACCTGGCCAGCACCCGCCTGCTGGGCAAGGTGATGGGCGCCGACAAGCGCGCCGAAGAGCTGGCCAGCCTGTATCAAAGCAAATACCAGGACGTGATGGCGCGCATCGCCCGCGCCCAGGCAACGGTCAAGCGCAAGGTGTACGTAGAGCGGGGCCGTGACGGTGCCGACACCATCGGCAACAC
>JAIXTB010000320.1 GCA_027484385.1 Neisseriaceae bacterium
GCACGCGCAGGTCGGCAGCGGCCAGTACGTCGGCGCTGACACCGGCGCCCTCGTTGCCAAACACAAAGGCCACATCCCCGGCCAGGTTCTGGCCATACAGCGACACGCTGCCTTCCAGATGGGTAACCAGTTTGCGCCCCGGCCAGGCGGCCAGCACGGCGGGCAGGTCGGCTGCTTCGTGGATGTGCAGGGCAAAGTGTGCGCCCATGCCGGCGCGTAGCACCTTGGGCGAGTACACGTCCACGCAGCCTTTGGACAAATACACATCGCGCACGTTGGCCGCAGCGGCGCAGCGCAGGATGGTGCCCAGGTTGCCGGGGTCTTGCACGTCGTCCAGCATCACGCACGGTGCGCCGGCGGCGGTAGGCTGTGGCGCCGGGCGGCGGCAGACGGTCAGTACTTCGGCCGGGGTGGCCAGCGCGGTGACTTTGGCCAGTACCGGCGTAGCCACCAGCACGGCCAGGCGGCGCTCCAGCCTGGCCAGCAAGGGCAGCAGCTCGCCGTGGTGCTGCGCGCTTTCGTTAACGTAGACGGCATCAATGGTCAGGCCGGCATCGATGGCGGATTGCAGCAGGTGCAAGCCTTCCAGCACGAGCTGGCCGTGTTTGCGGCGCTCGCGCGCATTGCCAAGCAAGCGGCCCAGATGCTTGAGTTCATCGTTGGCCGCCGAGGTAAGGGTTTTCTGGAATGTCATGCTTTACAGGGCTATCTGCGACACCCGCGCTACGGTTTCCTTGAAGCGCTGGTAGGTGTCGTCGTCTATGGGTTTATTGCTGCGGAAGTTATCGACAAAGAACACCCCCGCCAGCGTATGGCCGGTAAACACCGACATGCAGGCAAAGGCGCTATCGCCCAGGTGGCTAAAGAAGGGGTCTTCGTACTTGCGTGCCAGCTGCGCACGAGTGGCCGCAGGCGCGTGGAAGCTTTGCGGCTTGCTGGCCAGCAGGTTAAAGAAGCTGCCCGGCTCCAGCGATACCGCCAGCTTGCGGATCGGGTCGTGGTCGTCCAGCCCTACCTGGTAACGCAGGCGCAGGGTGTGGGTAGGCTGGTCGTAACGCAGGAAGAAAATGCGCTCCAGCTTGAGGTCGTTGGCAAAGTGGCGGATAGACTCGCGCAGCGCCACATCCAGCTGCTCGGCGCTGCTGAGTGTAGACACCGGGTTTTGCTTGACCAGGCTGGGGAACGGGCCTTCCCGGTACAGATACGCCCGTGCGCTATAGGTGTAGCCAATGGCGCGTGGGTTGCGGGCGATCTGCAGAATGGACTGCTGTACGACTTTGTGGGCGTCTTCCGGGCTGCAGCCTATCAGCTTGGCGGCGGCATCAATGCCCACATTCCACTGCGGCCGCCACCAGCCCTGATCCACGCCGTTGGCGGTGGCAATAGCCAGCTTGAGCAGCTGCTTGCGGCGGTTGCCCGGGCCGGTACCCAGGTTGACCAGCAGGCCGCTGGGCAATGGCATTTTCTGGATGAAATGCTCCAGCAGCTTGGGGTATTCGGTCTTGAAAACGTCGGACACTTCCTGCAGCAGCGGGCCATGCGGCACACGGTTGCGGTAAATCAGGTACAGGCAGGCCGGCAGGTTGTACACCAGTGCGGCCAGAAAGCAGTCTTCGACCTTGTAGTCGTCCAGCATGGCCAGCCAGCCCTTGATGGTAAAGGCGGCAATGCGGCTACGCCCCAACCAGTCGCCCAGTGCGTCCAGGACGTCTTCGTCCAGTTTGCCACGGCTGACTTCCAGCACCGGGATATTGCGGTAGCGGGTATTCACCGCCTCCAGCCCCAGCATCATCAGCATCTGCTCTACCGTCGGGGTGGCTTCGCTACGCTGCAAGGCCCTGGACGCGCCCACGACCCGCAGCAGGTCCAGCAGCAGGAAGGGGTCGGACATGGTGAGGTTGGACAGATCGGAAAACGCAATCTGGTCCGGGTGCTGCCCCATCATCTGGCGCACCTTGACTGCAGTGCCAGGCAGGATAGGCCAGCGGTTTTCCGCCAGGGAAGACAACCAGTTAGCTAGTTCCATGCGGGTGTCGCCAGATCAAGAGTTCTTTTTGCAAAATCCCCCCCAGCGGCAGGCGCTGGGCAGGCTCTTCAGTATTGATAGTGAATGTATTACTGACCAGCCAGCTATTTGCGCGGCATTTGTTTAAAAAATACTGCCACACCTTGTCCATCGGTGCCGGGGAAAGAAAGGCATGAATCACGTTGTACTGCCCCCAGTCTTGCTGCCAGAAATTACCGTAGTACAGCCGGGCGTTGGCCGGGCTACCCGCCAGGCGATGGCGGCAACGGCTCCACAACCAAGGCAGCATGGCGTTCTCTACACCGGCCACCTGGATATCAGGCCGCAATCGGGCCAGCGCCAGCACTACCCTGCCGTCGCCGCTACCCAGGTCCAGTACGCGAGCATCGGGTGGCAGCCACGCTGCCAGCGCCTCGGTACTCTCGCGGGATGACAGGTAGAGCGGCACGCGCTCGGTGATGGCATTACGTGACACGGCGTAAGTCAGCACAAAGGCCAGCAGGTAAACCCAGGGGGGGAGCGCCAGCCACAATGCGGCCAACACCAGCGGGCCGAGCACACCATGCAGCCAGCGTGCCATGCCACGCTGGCGCAGCAGGCTGGCCAGCAGCAGTGCGACCGCAGCTTGCAGCCCACCCCACAACACCGGCTGTGCCAGCGGCGCCACAAAGTAGAACACCAGCAGCGCTGCCGATAGCTGAATCAGCAGCGCCCGCAGCAGGGCTGCCAGCATCAGTGCCCGCCAGCCGGCGCAGCCGGTGCAACGGCAGCTGCGGCCTCTTTCGGGCTGCTGACCGTGGCGTTGCTCAGGTCGGCGTCGCTGGAGATCAGCCCGTCGCCACGGATACGTGCTTCTGCGTCCTTGTTCAGGATCACGATGGCGATGCGACGGTTTTCCGGGCTGAACACGTTTTGCTTGTTCAGCGGGTCGGCCGGGCCCAGGCCCACGACGCGCAGCACTTTTTCGTCCAGCATGCCGCCGGCAATCATCTCGCGCCGCGCGGCATTGGCCCGGTCGGCAGAAAGCTCCCAGTTGGTGTAACCGGCATCACCGCCAGAAAAGCGGTTAGCGTCGGTATGGCCGGAAATACTGATGCGGCTGTCGATGTCGTTGAGCTCGCGGCCGATGGACTGCAGGATTTCACGCGTGTGGCCCAGCGGGGCAAAGCCACCGGACTGGAACATGGGGCGGTTCTGCTCGTCAATGATCATGATGCGCAGGCCATCCGGCGTCATTTCCATCTTCACCTGGTTCTTGAACTGCTTCAGCGCTTCGCTCTTGGCCATGCTGTCTTCCAGCTTGTCCTGCAGGCGTTTTTGCAGCTTGTTCAGTTTTTGTGCTTCTTCTTCGGCCTTGGCCGGGTCCGGGTTACCCTTCTTTACCAGGCCGGCAGATTTGGTCAGGTCGGTACCGCCACCCTTGATCACCGAGGTAGAGGCACCCGCCCCTTCACCACCTTGCAAGGCGGTTTTCAGGGGCGACTTGAAATAGTCGGAGATACCGCTGAGGGTGCCTTGCGAGGTGGAGCCCAGCAACCACATCAGCAGGAAAAACGCCATCATGGCGGTAACAAAGTCGGCGTAGGCAATTTTCCACGCCCCACCATGGTGGCCGTGGCCACCTTTTTTGATCTTTTTGACGACTATGGGGCGTTGTGATTCGTCAGCCATGCTTGCAGCCCTTGTTATCGCGGGTAAACGGCGGGCGCGGCGCTGGCCGGCATGCCCGTCGGTATGGTTAAACAGTGCCGCCACTTACGGCGTGCGGCCAACCCTTATCTTACTACATGACTTGCAGCTGCTGTGTTGCCTTGCTGCTGCCACACGGCATGCGCGCGGCGGCAACACGGCAAAAAACCCGCCGCAGCGGGTTTTTTGCTAGGCGTTGGCGGGTCAGGCCAGGCCTTTTTCTTTCAGCTGGCGCTCGAACTCGGCCATGCAACGCGCGGCCGTGTCGATCATCTGGTCTACCTCGGCCTTGCTGATCACCAGCGGCGGTGCAGACACGATATGGTCGCCGCAGGCGCGCATGATCAGGTTGTTGGCAAAGAAGATGTCACGGCACATCAGGCCGATCTCGCCCCAGTTGTCGAACAGCTCGCGGGTGGCTTTGTTTTTCACCAGGGTAAACGCCTGGATCAGGCCCACACCGCGGATGTCGTCCACGTGCTCGAACTGGCTAAAGGTTTCGCGCCAGCGTTTTTGCATGTAGGGGCCGATGTCTTCTTTTACGCGCTGAACAATGCCTTCGTCGCGCAGGGCTTTCACGTTGGCGTGCGCCACGGCGGCGGCCACCGGGTGGCCGCTATAGGTAAAGCCGTGGTTGAAGTCGCCACCGGCAGCCAGGGTGCTGGCCACTTCGTCGTTGACGAATACCGCGCCGATAGGCAGGTAGCCGGACGACAGGCCCTTGGCAGTGGTGAAGATGTCCGGCTGGAAGCCGAAATGCGTCTGGCCAAACCATTCGCCGGTACGGCCAAAGCCGCAGATGACTTCGTCGGCCACCAGCAGAATGTCGTACTGGCGGCAGATGCGCTGCACCTCCGGCCAGTAGGTGGACGGTGGCACGATCACGCCGCCGGCACCCTGGATAGGCTCACCCACGAAGGCGGCAATCTTGTCGGCACCGACTTCCAGGATTTTTTCCTCGATCCAGCGTGCAGCGGCCACGCCGAACTCTTCCGGCGTCATGTCTTTGCCGTGCTTGTAGTACCAAGGCTGTTCTACGTGCACGATGCCGGGAATCGGCAGGTCGCCCTGCTCATGCATATAGCTCATGCCGCCCAGGCTGGCGCCACCAATGGTGGAGCCGTGGTAGCCGTTCCAGCGGCCGATCAGGGTTTTCTTCTCTGGCTTGCCTTTTACGTCCCAGTAGCGGCGCACCATACGGATCATGGTATCGACCGACTCGGAGCCGGAGTTGGTGTAGAACACGTGGTCGAAGCCCTGTGGCGCCACGTCGGCCAGCAGGTGCGACAGCTCTACCACCGCCGGGTGGGAGGTCTTGAAGAAGGTGTTGTAGTAGGCCAGCTCGTCCATCTGGCGCTTGGCCACGTCGGACAGGTCTTTGCGGCCGTAACCGATATTGACGCACCACAGGCCGGCCATGCCGTCCATGATCTGGTTGCCTTCGCTATCCCACAGGTAAATGCCGTCCGCACGGGTAATCATGCGTACGCCCTGCTCGTTCAGCGAAGCGGTATCGGTAAAGGGGTGCAGGTGGTGAGCGGCATCCATCTCGCGCCAGGCTGCGGTGTTACGTTGCTGCGTCATTTCTACTCTCCGGTAAACACCGCCTGCGGGCCAGGGTTGGCCGCAGGCGGCAGCGTATTGTCGTTGTCGTTATGGTGTTACACGTGCAGCAGCAGGAATTTGCGTTCCCACGGGCTGATCACGCGGAAGTACTCGGAGAATTCCTTCTCTTTCATACCCACATACATCTTCACAAAGCGCGGGCCCAGGATCTCGGCGATATCGGTGCAGTTCTTCAGGCGCACCAGGGCTTCTTCGGTACCGTGCGGGAACTGGAACGGCAGCTCGTAGGCGTCGCTGGACAGCGGGTCGCGCGGCTTGATCTTGTTCACCATGCCCAGGTAGCCGCAGGCCAGGGTCGCGGCCATGGCGATGTACGGGTTCACGTCCACGCCCGGTACGCGGTTTTCCACGCGGCGCGCAGCGGGCGATGAATGCGGTACGCGCAGGCCCACGGTGCGGTTGTCGTAGCCCCATTCCACGTTGGTTGGCGCGGCGGTGTAGCGCGACAGGCGGCGGTAGCTGTTTACGTACGGGGCAAAGAACGGCATGCATTCCGGCAGGTAGTGCTGCAGGCCGCCGATGAAGTGCAGGAAGTCGTCGGAGGTGCTGCCATCCGGGTTGCTGAAAATGTTCTTGCCGGTTTCGATGCTGGCCACGCTCTGGTGGATGTGCATCGCGCTGCCCGGCTCGCCTTCCATGGGCTTGGCCATGAAGGTGGCGTACATGTTATGGCGGAAGGCGGCTTCGCGCACTGTCCGCTTGAACAGGAATACCTGGTCGCACAGGTCCAGCGCATTGCCGTGCAGGAAGTTGATCTCCATCTGCGCGGTGCCGATTTCGTGAATCAGCGTGTCCACTTCCAGGTTCTGGGCGTGGCAGTAGTCATAAATGTCTTCGAACAGCGGGTCGAACTCGTTTACCGCATCGATGGCGTAGGAGCGGCGGCCGAATTCGGCGCGGCCGGTACGGCCGATAGGCGGTGCCAGCGGGATGTCCGGGTCCGGGTTGGGCGACAGCAGGTAGAACTCCATCTCGGGCGCAACCACCGGGGCCCAGCCTTTGTCTTCGTACATCTTCAGTAC
>JAIXTB010000220.1 GCA_027484385.1 Neisseriaceae bacterium
CAGGCCGCCGGCCTGGGGCTGACAGGTTTTGTGGCCAGCCCTACCTATTCCAAAGCCAGCCGCGACGCGCAGTATTTCTTTGTCAACGGCCGCTTTGTGCGCGACAAAACCGCGCAGCACGCGCTGCGTCAGGCTTACCGTGACGTACTGCACCACGAGCGCCACCCCGCCTACGCGCTGTTTTTCACGCTGGACCCGGCCGGGGTAGATGTGAATGTGCACCCCACCAAGATCGAGGTACGCTTTCGCGAGAGCCAAGCCATTCACCAGTTTTTGTTCCACAGCGTGCACCGCGCCCTGGCCAGCACCACCGCTGGCGCCAGCCCGGCGGTACAGCTGCACGATCAGCCGGCAGGCGAGCCTGGCGCCACCGCCCTCCCCCCGGCTAGCCTCGCACCCATAGGCCAGCAAGCCAGCCTGCTGCCACCGCGCCCTACGGCCAACGTTGGCCGCACACCGCTACCGCAAACCTACCGCTACGAGCAGCAGAGCATCCCGCTGCACGTGGCGCGCGAAGCCATCGGCGTGTACGACAAGCAGTTTGCCGGCCTGCGCGACGAAGAGCGACAGGTGCCCGCCTCGTTCATGCCTGCCCTGAATGCGGCTAACCCGCCCCAGGTACTACCCCCCGCCAGCGATGGCATTCCGCCGCTGGGCTTTGCCCTGGCGCAACTGCACGGCGTGTACATCCTGAGCCAATGCGAGGACGGCCTCATCGTGGTGGACATGCACGCTGCGCACGAGCGCATCGTGTACGAACGCCTGAAAACCGCGCTGGAGGCCGATGCCATCCCCATGCAGCCCTTGCTGCTGCCGGTATCATTTGCCGCCGACCGTTTCGAGGTGGCCACGGTAGAAGAACACGCCGAAGACATGCAACGCCTGGGCGTGGAGCTAGCCGTGCTCTCGCCCACCCAGATCGCCGTGCGCGGCATGCCGGTGTGGCTCAAAGAAGGTAATGCGGTAGAACTGGCCCGCGCCGTACTGAAAGACGTGCGCGAACACGGCCTCACCCAGGTCATGACCGAGCGCCGCAACGAGCTGCTGGCTACCATGGCCTGCCACGGCGCAGTACGCGCTAACCGTCAGCTGACCCTGCCGGAGATGAACGCCCTGCTGCGTGACATGGAGGCCACAGAACGCTCCGGCCAGTGTAACCACGGCCGCCCCACCTGGAGCAGGCTGGGCATGCGCGACCTGGATGCGCTGTTCATGCGCGGACAATAAGCCTGCAATAAAAAAAGCCTGGCATGTGCCAGGCTTTTTTTGCGCCACTACACTATCAAGGCGTTGGCGCACACACCGTACCCGGCGGGCAAACCGCTGCCTCGGGCGCACTGCTACCGGCGTTGGCCACCGCCTTCACCCCCGCAGCAGTCACATCCACTGCCGTGCCCACCACCGTCGCCCCTACCGATACCGCAGTCGAGGCGACAGACACGGCCGCACCCGCCACCGATACCACGGCACAACCACACAGCACCCCGCCTGCGGCCAACAAGGCCGCCATCTGAAGTAAACGCATGACATCTCCCCTTTATCCAGCCATGCAGTATAAATGACAGCAGGCCAGCGGCAGGCACGACACCCCCAGGGCAGGGAAGAAACACGCCCTATCGACAGCAAAAGGGCGGCAGACACCACAGACAGACGCACAAAAACAAACCCCCAGCCTAGGCCGGGGGTCTGTTATCAACAGGTGCGCTCCCGAAGGAGCACCACCGTAAAGAAGCCAAATTATTTCAGTTTGGTTTCTTTGTACAGAACATGCTTGCGGGCAACGGGATCAAACTTTTTGATCTCCATTTTTTCCGGCATGGTGCGCTTGTTCTTGGTGGTGGTGTAGAAATGACCAGTACCTGCAGTCGATTCCAGTTTGATCTTGTCGCGCATGGCTAATCCTTAAGCTTCGGTCGAGTTAATTACAGTTCGCCGCGAGCACGCAGGTCGGCCAGAACTGCATCAATGCCTACCTTGTCAATAGTACGCAGAGCAGCGTTGGAGATACGCAGACGTACCCAACGGTTTTCGCTCTCTACCCAGAACTTGCGATACTGCAGGTTCGGCAGAAAACGACGCTTAGTTTTGTTATTGGCGTGGGACACATTGTTCCCGGTCATCGGACGCTTGCCGGTGACTTTGCAAACACGCGCCATGGTTAATCACTCCCAAAAGCCGGTAAAAGAAAGACTTATACCATATTAAGAGGCCCGGATACAAGCACCCGCCACGGCAATTGCATGCTGCAGCGGTAAGCTGTTGCCAGAACCCCAACCCAAAGTGAGGCGGATGATACCGCATTGCGACGGGTAACGCAGCAAAAAACTGCAAGCAAACTGCGCTACCGCCGCGGCAACATGACAGACAAAAAGGCAGGACAAGCAAAGACTTACCCCGATCACCCGCATCCCCACACTGCCATACCGCGATACGGACACGCTTGCACGCACTTGGCTGGCACTACGGTGCAGGCGTTCTATACTGCCGCCAAGCCTGGCCGGCACCCTTACTCATGCGCTATGCATGGAACACCGGCACGACAGTTGAATAGATTGCGATGAAGCCGCCCTGCCCCATTCAAAAAAAGGCGGCTTTCGGTTAAAATCCCAGATTCTCATAGAGCCGTAATCCCATGACCAAGTACATCTTCGTTACCGGTGGCGTGGTGTCCTCCTTAGGCAAGGGCATCGCCGCCGCGTCCATCGCCGCCATTCTTGAGTCCCGCGGGCTCAAAGTCACCATGCTGAAGCTGGATCCGTACATCAACGTTGATCCGGTCACCATGAGCCTCTGCCAGCACGGTGAGGTTTTCGTCACCGAAGACGGCGCCGAGACCGACCTCGACCTTGGCCATTACGAGCGCTTCATCCACGCCAAGATGAAGAAAAGCAATAACTTCACGACTGGCCAGATTTACGAGTCCGTAATCACCAAGGAGCGCCGTGGCGATTACCTCGGTGGCACCGTGCAAGTCATTCCGCACGTGACCAACGAGATCAAGCGGCGCATCATCGATGTCGGCGCACAGCAAGAAG
>JAIXTB010000197.1 GCA_027484385.1 Neisseriaceae bacterium
GCAAACCAGATGGCAGCCCTGCCACTGATAACCTCGCCACAAAACCGCCAAAGCGCTGCTTAGTACGCCCGTCATAAATCTTTAAAAAACAAGGCAATAAGCTAGCTAATACAACAAAAAAGCCACAGCACTGCGGGGGGGAGCCCCCTCGCAAAACTGTGGCTTATTGTGCCGTAAACGTGCGTTTAAGTGTCGTAGAATATGTTAAACATACGCCACACTTTTCCACTGGCATAAGAAAAAACCGCCAGGTCAAAACACCCCGCCCACGGCATGGCCAGACCGCAAAAAAGTGCCCTAGCTAGCCTGCCGCTGCAAGCTGCCCTGCCCTGCCATCACCGAAAAGCGCTGCTTTTGCGCGTCGTACAGGACCGGGGCACAGGCCACGGCCGGGTCATGGGTAAAAAACAGGCGGCCATGCACACCCGCCAGGCGCTGCAGCAGGCTGCGCTTTTCGTCGATCAGTTGCTCGGGAAAGCGGTCGTAACCCATGGTGATGGGCACGTGTACCCACGGTGCACCGGGGATGAGGTCGGCGGCAAACACCACCGGGCCATCCGGCATGGGGATCTCGGCCAGCAGCATGCCCGGCGTATGGCCGTGCGACACGCTAAAGCGCCAGTCCAGCGGCAGGCAGGCCGGTGGCTGCTCGCCATCCACCAGCACCAGGCGGCCACAGCTTTCCAGCAGCGCCACCAGCTCCGGTACAAACGATGCGCGGTCGCGCGGGTGCGGGTTCAGTGCCCGCTGCCAGGCCTCGCGCCCCACCACAATCTGCGCATTGGGGAACAACAACCGCGCCGGCCCGCCATCCCATGCGGCCAACAGGCCGCCAGCGTGGTCGAAATGCAGGTGCGACAGCACCACCACGTCGATATCCTCGTGGCTTAGCCCGTGCGCCGCCAGCGAATCCAGCAGCACGTGGTTTTCTTCCATCACGCCATAGCGCTCGCGCAGCTTGGGGGCAAAAAACGCCCCGATGCCGGTTTCCAGCAAAATGCGGCGGCCATCGGCCTCTTCTACCAGCAGGCAGCGACAGCATAGCGGCACGCGGTTTTGCTCGTCCGGCGCCAGCCAGCCGGCCCACACCGCACGCGGCGCGTTGCCAAACATGGCACCGCCGTCCAGTTTTTGTGAATTGCCCAGCAAGGATGTCAGGGTACGCATCGAAATCTCCCGAATCGGTGAGCCGCCATTGTCAAGCAAGTGCTTGATTATGTCATGTGCGCTATCGATAAAAAAACAGCCCGCCGTAGCGAGCTGTTCCGATGACAACACCGGGGATTACTTGATCAGCTTTTCTACCTTGTCGGCACGGTCGCCCGCGGCAGGGTGGCTGGACAGCAGGCTGCTGTCGTTACCGTACAGTGCGGCCAACTTGCGCAGCGCAGACGGGGCGGCGTCCAGCTTGTAGTTATGGCGCTTCAGAAAGTCTACTGCGTAAGCATCGGCATCGCTTTCCTGCGACTGCGAGAACTGCGCATGCAGGATTTGCTCGCTCAGCTCACCCATTTCCGACTCGGAAAACGCGGCCACATTGGCGTTACCGCTACCGGCAGCGGCCTTGCGCGCGGCAGACGCCGCGTAAGCCACTTGCATGGCTTTCTTGCTGTGGCCCAGCTTCACGTGGCCGATTTCGTGGCCGATGACATAGCGCACTTCGTCGTCGGTCATCTTGTCCAGCAGGCCGCTGTACACGCGTACGGTGCCGTCTGCCATGGCGAAGGCGTTCACTTCTTTATCCAGATACACCTTGAAGTTCAGCTTCAAGCCGTCTTCGCTGGTAAGGCCGCTCACGATCTTGGCCAGGCGTTTGGCCTGTGGGCTACCTGCGGCGGCTACCTTGGCCTGCTTGTCCATCACCTTGCTGGACTCGGCCGCCATGGCCTGTACTTCGGCATCCGACAGGGTGGCGGACTTCACCAGATCGGTACCGGCACTCAGCAGGCTGTTCAGGCCAAATGCCTGGGCAGGGCCACACAGCGCCAGGGACAACAGGGAAACAAGCGCGAGCTTTTTCATGATTTTATGCCAAAGTCAAAAAAGAACGGCATTCTATTAGCATGATTGATGAATGTCTATGCATTGATTATCAAGTGCGCCATAAAAAAACCCGGCCAGGCCGGGTGGGGTGTTTACGACGCGGCATCCACACGGCGCCGGGTTTGCAAAATGGGCGGTGCCCACTGCTCGCCCGGGCGCTTTTTGCGCGTGGCCAGGGTCAGGCCGGACGGCGCAAAGATGTTGATGTTGTGCGTGTTGGGCGTGGTAATCAGGTACTGCGCCTCGGTGGCTTTGAGGAAGCCGGCCACGCGGTCGATGTTGAAGATGTCCAGGTGGGCAAACGGCTCGTCGATGAACACAAAGCCGGACGGGTTGCTTTCGTCCATCATCAGGCCGATCAGCATGATCAGCGACTTCATCACTTGCTGGCCGCCGGATGCCTCGCCGTCGTTCAGACCCATCAGGCCTTTCTGGTCGAAGTTGAACTTCAGCACCAGGCCGGCCTGCGCCAATAAGGCGTCGTCGTTGGCCAGCGTGGGCAGCTCCACCTCCACGCCAATACCGGCCAGCTCGCCCAGGCGCTTCACGTTGTGGCCGTAGGCGCGCACGGTGGCACGCAGCTTGCCTAGGTAGGCATCGCGCGCGTCGCTGGTCAGGCCGGCAGCGCGTTCCACTTCGGCCTGGCGGCGCTGGCATTCGCGCGTCAGGCTGCTCAGGTCTTCCTGCAGTTTGTCTTTCAGCTGCAATACCGCGTCGTCGCGCTCCCACTCGCCTGCGGCCAACCTTTCTTCCAGATAGTTGATCTCGTGGCGCACGTCGGCGGCGGATTCGAACTCGTCGGCCAGCTGCGCCACAAAGGCGGCGTCCTGCGCGGCAGCCGGCAGGTGGCTGCGGCAGTCGCGCAGCTCGGCCAGATGGCGGCGGATGAGGCGGCGCGCCTGCGCCAGCTCGGCCTGCGCCTTGTGCTCGCCCTGCAGGCTGTCTTGCTCGCGCTGGCATACGCGGTCGTGGGCGATGCGGGCATCGCTGTAGCGCTGCTCGGCGGCGTCGCGCTCGGCCTGCGCGGCGGCCAACCTTTCGCCTGCCTCGGCGACTGCCTGCTTCAGGCTGTCGGCCTGCGCCGCCAGTGCGGCAAACTCTTCGGCGCGGCTATCCAGCAGGCGGATGGCGTCCATACCGGACAGGTATTCCGCCAGCTGCGCGGCCTCGCGGCTGGCTGCGACCAGCTGCTCTTCGTGGCGCAGCATGGCCACGTTCAGCGCTTTCAGGCTGTCGCGCAGCGCCTGCAGCCGCGTCTGGCGTGCCGCTTCGCCAAAGGCAAAATCATGCGCCGGTACACCGATATGGCGCGCGCCACGGCGTTCGCGGAAGTAACCTTCCGGCGTGATCCAGTCGCCGTCCTCGCCGGCGCCGTCGGCCACGCTGGCCACGCGGCTAACGCGGTTCATTTGCTGGTACAGCCAGTCCGGCGCGTCGGCGGCAAAGCGCACCACTTCCAGCAGGCTGCCGCTGCGTGCACGCGGTGCGGCGGTAGTTTCCGGCACCACAAAGTGACGGTAACGCAGCTTTTCACCCAGCTGCCAGGCGGCGCGGCGGTCGCCAGCGTCTTGCAGCAGCACCACGTGGCGATAAGGCTTGAGCAGGGCCTCGACCGCGCCCTGCCAGCGGCTGTCGGTCACCTCAACGATGTCGGCCAGCATCTGGTGGCCGATGCCGGCTTCGTCCAGCGCGGCGCGAAAGTGGCGGACGTCTTCCGGCGCACGCGGCTTGCCGCCTTCCAGTGCGGCCAGCTCGGCGCTGTAGCCATCGCGCTCGATTTTTTGTGCTTTCAGCGTGTCGCGCAGGCGCTCGTTGGCGTCGCGCAGTGCGGCCAACTTGTGGCCCAGCGTGGCGGCGTCTTCGCCGTATTCGCGGCTGGCCAGCGCTTGCAGGCGGTCGCGTTCTTTCAGCTGGCTGGCGATGTCACGCTCGGCGTCACGCGCCTGCATGAAGTCGTCCTGCGCCTGCTTGCGCACGGCCTCGGCGGCATGACGCGCTGCCAGGGCGCTGCTTTCGGCCTCGCGCAGTGTGGCGACCAGCTGCAGGGTGTCGCTGTGCTGGCGGCGTATGCCCAGGTAGCTGCCCTGCAGACGGCGGTAGTCTTGCCACAGTTTGCCGGTGGCGGCGCGGCCGTCGATCAGGCCCAGTACCGGCAGCGCTTCGTCGCGCAGGCGGGTGATGCGCTTGCTCAAGCCGACCCACTCCAGGTAGCGGCTGGCGCGGCTTTTCATCATCTCGACGCGGCCTTGCAGGGCTTCTTCCTGGCGGCCCAGCGCGGCCAGCTCGGCCTCGGCGGCTTTCTGTTCGTCGCGGGCGTGCTGGTAGTTGGCCAGCACGTCTTTATCGCCAAACACCTGGAACACCAGGTCCAGCAGCTGCTTGGGGCTGTATTCGGTGAGCTTGTCGGTGTCGCCCTGCTCCAGCGCCAGCACTTCGGCCACGGCGGCGGTGAGGCCGGCGGCTTCCAGGCGGCGGCGGTATTCCTGCACCCCCAGCCACGGCACGCTGCTATCGCCAATGGCCTGATCCAGCGCCACGTCGCCTTCCAGAATGGCGTAGTGGCGCACCCAGTCGCCGCCCTGCTTCTTGATACGGCATAGCAGGGTGACTTCCGGCTGCAGCAGCGGGAAGAACGGCGTGGGGTACAGGCCGCCCTGCAGGCGGCGCGGGTTGTCGACCACGCCTTTCAGGAAGGCATACGGTTCGCGGTTATTACGCACGTAGCGCTTGTAGTCGCGCTTGCCGGAGCACTTGATGGCCAGCAGCGTGCGCATGGCGTCCAGCAGGGTGGTTTTGCCGGAGCCGTTTGGGCCGATGATGGTGACGATCTGCGCGTCCAGCGGC
>JAIXTB010000317.1 GCA_027484385.1 Neisseriaceae bacterium
CAGCGTCGCCGGTGCGGTAGACACTGTTATCCAAAGCATCCAGTGCGGCATACCACTGGCCCGCGCCGAAATGCTGGACGCACTGACCATGCAAGCGGTGAACCGCCATAGCCGTACCGACTACCCCGAACGCCCCACCCTGTTTCTGGAGTTTCACGGCACCACCGCCAGCGTAGCCGAGCAGGCCGCCATGGTAGGCGAGCTGGCTGCGGCCAACGGTGGCGGCGGTTTTGCCTGGGCCACGCGCGACGAAGAGCGCAACCGCCTGTGGCAAGCCCGCCATAACGCCTACTTTGCCGGCCTGCAGCTGCAGCCTGGCAGCCGCTGCGTGGCCACCGATGTCTGCGTGCCGATTTCCCGCCTGACCGAGTGCATCGAGGCCACCTATGCCGACCTGCACGCACAAGGCATGCAAGCGCCGTTGTTCGGCCACGTGGGTGATGGCAACTTTCACCTGATGCTGCTGGTACAGCCCGGTGATGAGGCGGCCATGGCGCAGGCCAAAAGCGTGAATCACCGCCTGATACAACGGGCACAAGACATGGAAGGTACCTGCACCGGCGAACACGGTATCGGTATCGGCAAGCAGCCTTATCTGGCGGCCGAGGCCGGTACGCACGGCCTGGCCATGATGCGCGCCATCAAGCAGGCACTGGACCCGGCGCAGCTGCTGAACCCAGGAAAGATCTTCCCGCGCTAGCATGGCCATGCAGGACAAGCCTTATCGCATGGCGCGTTTTCATACCCGGCGTGATCAGCAAGCCCTGGTAGCCAGGCGCACGGCTGCGTTACTGGTGGGCAGCATCTTCACGCTGATGTTTTGCCTGGAGTACGTACAGAACTATGCCCACTGGCAGAGCATCCTGATCCCGCGCGTTATCGGCATAGGTTGGGCATTGGGTGCGCTCATCATGATGCACGGCCGCCATGCGCGGCAGTGGGGCAATGCATTCCATGTGGGCTGCGGCATGGTCTACCCCATTACCGTGGTGTGGTTTGGCTATGAGCTGAACCGGATTGGTGTGAGCTACCTGGCCATGACCCAGGGTTTTGCCGTGATAGACCTGGTGCTGATCGCCACCACCTCGCGCTTCAGCCTGCTATGCCTGGCCTCTATCAGCAACTGGCTGATTGCCATTGCGTCCCTGCTGCTATTTGACCTGCCCAGCTTTGCCGTCGCCACCGTGATAGAGAATGTCACCATCAGCATGCTGCTGAGCCTGGCGGTGGGGCGCATCATGTGCAAACAAGCCCGGCGCCACTACGACAACCTGCGCCTGCTGAAAAACGCACGGCAGCGGGCCGAACAAGCCATGCGCCAGCTCGCCAGCAGCCACCGCGAAATGCAGCACATGGCCGACCGCGACCTGCTGACCGGCCTATACAACCGCCGTGCAGGCATACGCCACATCAGCCAGCTGCTGGAAGAGGCCAGCGAGCAAGGGGAAAAGGCCTTGCTGGAGATCGACCTGGATCGCTTTAAACCCATCAATGACCAGTACGGCCACAAGGCAGGCGATGTCGTCCTGCAGATCACGGCAGAACGGCTACTGACCACGTTGCAACAGCAGGATGTCTGCTGCCGTTTTGGTGGTGATGAATTCATCGTGGCGCTATGCCGGGATAGCAGCCAGGCTATCCGCCGCACCATCGATGCGCTGGACTACGAGCTAAGCCGCCCTATCGCGCTGCCATCCGGCGTACTGGTGTCGGTCAGCGCCAGCATTGGCTACTGCGCTATCAATGCCCAAAGCAAGCTGGAAGCCCTGATCGAGCAAGCCGACAATGCCATGTACCTGAAAAAGCGCGAACGCAGTTGCGACCGGCAGCTACCCTTTGCCGAGCGGCGGCAGCAGCGCATGTAGCGCTAGCCGCCGCGCACGGCAGGCACTACACTGCCGCCAGACTTTTGCCGTAGGATGAACCACTTGGCCCAGCTCCACCCGGATGACGTGACTTTTACCGCCATACGCGCCCAGGGCGCGGGCGGGCAGAACGTGAACAAGGTGTCGTCTGCTATTCACCTGCGCTTTGATATCCGCGCCTCGCGCCTGCCAGACAGCCTGAAAGAAAAGCTATTGGCCAGTAGCGACCAGCGCATCAATAAAGACGGCGTGGTGATCATCAAGGCGCAGCAGTACCGCACGCAGGAGCAAAACCGCCATGATGCACTGCAGCGTCTGCAGGCCATGATCGATGCGGCCAACATCACGATAAAGGCACGCAAGGCCACCAAACCGACCTGGGGCAGCCAGCAGCGCCGGTTGGCAGGCAAATGCAATCGCGGTAGCATCAAGGCCATGCGCGGGAAAGTAGACTACTGACATGTTGCACTGCGGCTGGCAATCCGGCTGCATCTGTCCTTAAATTCACTCACATCCACGCCTTGCACACTTAGGGGAACGCAGGCTCATGAACGTTGGTATCGGTTACGCAATTGCGCTGATTTGCATTTTTGGCGCCTACATCATTCACGGCGGCGACATCATGGTGATTGTCCATGCGCTGCCTACCGAATTGATGGCCATTCTGGGCGGTGCCATTGGTGCCTTTGTGGTGTCCAACCAGGGCAAAACGCTCAAAGCGGTAAAAGGCGCCCTGCCTACGCTGTTCAAAGGCTCGCCTTACACCAAGGCCCGCTATATGGACTTGCTGGGCATGCTGTTCGAGATTCTGGTCAAGATCCGTAAAGAAGGCCTGATGTCGGTAGAAAAAGACATCGAAGACCCGCATAGCAGTGCCGTGTTCTCCAAGTACGAAGCCATTTCCCACGACCACCACGTGATGGACTTCATCACCGACTACCTGCGCATCATGGTGTCCGGCAACCTGAACGCGATGGAAATCGAAAACCTGATGGACATCGAGATCGAAACCCACCACCACGAAGGCCATGCGCCTGCAGCGGCCATTACCCGCCTGGGCGATGCCCTGCCGGCCTTCGGTATCGTGGCGGCGGTGCTGGGTGTGGTGAACCCCCTGGGCGCGGTGGGCCAGCCCCCGGCTGTACTGGGTGGCATGATCGGCTCGGCACTGGTGGGGACCTTCCTGGGTATTTTGCTGGCCTACGGTATCGTGGCGCCACTGGGTACCTTGCTGGAGCAAAAGCTGGATGAAAGCTCCAAGGAATTCCAGTGCATCA
>JAIXTB010000272.1 GCA_027484385.1 Neisseriaceae bacterium
AAGCTGAAAAAAGGCATCAACCCGCTGACGGCTTCCGAGCGTGACATTGAAGTGAATGTGAAGAAGATCAAGATCGTGCCGCTGGAAGCCGCCCAGCTGCCACGTTCGCGCGCTGACGTGGACTTTGCCGTAGTCAACGGCAACTACGCCATCTCGTCCGGCATCAAGCTGACCGAAGCCGTGTTCCAGGAAAAGAGCTACGCCTACGTCAACTGGGGCGTGATCAAGGCGGCCGACGTGAACAAGCCATGGGCCAAAGACGTGATCGCGGCCTACAAATCGAAAGAATTCCGCGCCTGGGCCCAGCCTAAGTACCCTGGCTACAAATTCCCGGCAGACTGGAAATAAGCGTTTTACCCGTGCTGCCTGGCGGCACGGTACCTTTTCCTTGAAAACTCCTGGCATTCAAGGCTTCTACAGCGGACTTCGGTCCGCTTTTTTTATGTCCGCAGCGGATGGGTGGCCTTTTTTTGGTATTTGATTGGTATTTTCGATAGTGGCGGCATCAGCACGGCGGCAAGCTGTTGCCGCTTTTGTGATTTTTTAGCATTAAGGTGATTCACTTTGTACGTTTTGCTTAAAGTAATGTAGCAGTATTGCCACCATTTCAATACAATTGCCTAACTAAAAAATCCGGCTTCCTTGCCCGTTACGGGCTGCCGGCATACCGATACATAGCAAGGGTGGCACACTTTGGATATCTGCAAGAAACCCCTGAGAATTCTCACTGTGGCCCTGATGTTGTCGGGTCTGACGCCTGCCATGGCAGCTGGTCTGGCCCATGTCAGCATCCAGGCCGAAGGCCAGGCTTTGCGCCTGCAGCTGGACGTCCCCGCCGGCACCTTGCATAGCGGCCTGCAAGTCCAGGACAGCACCGAAGTGGTGTTGCTGCTGAAAGATATCGATGCTGCCGCGCTGAATGCCAGCCTGGCCAAGCTCAGCGCCCATCCCTTCATCAAACGTATCGACACCCTGCTGCCCAGCCAGGGCCTGACACCGCTGCGCATCGAGTTTGCGCGCCCGGTAAAAGTGCTGGACGAGAAACTGGTTTCCACGCTGGACAAGCGCTCGCGCTGGGAAATGGTCTTTGCGCCGGACGCCAAACGCGTGCTGCCCCCCAAGCCGGCGCTGGAGCAAATGCTGGTGGTGAATCGTGAAGGGCGTGCCGATCTGCGCCTGATCGGCTCGGCCACGCTGGAAGCCGCCATGTCGTTTGATTCGGATGGCCGCCAGGTGGTGTTCGAGCTGGCCGGTATCAGCCGTAAAAGCCTGGAACGCGTCATTGCCGCCACCGATCTGGCACGCAACCCCTTGTTGAAGAAAATGTCGGCGCTGGATGGCGAAAACGGCGGAAGCCGCCTGTTGGTGCAGCTGGCCGCCGACGCCGACGTGGTTGCGGGTGATGGCGTGGTGAGCGCAGGCAAGGGCGAGATTCTGGTGTCGTTTGTGCCGGATGCCCCTGTTGGCGAGCAGGCTGCCAGTATGTCGGTCATGCAAGTGGCCGAATCGGCCGGCGCCTTGTCGGTGTTTGCCGATAATCTGGATGGCCGCCGCTACAGCGCCTTTACCCTGGACAAGCCGCCACGCCTGGTGGTGGATGTACTGGGCGCGCGAGCCGAAGACATCAAGCCGCTGCTGCCCCGCATCAGCAGCCAGAGCGACACCCTGCGCGGCGTGCGCCTGGAAGAAACCCGCCTGGGCTCGGCCCGGGTGATTTTCGATTTGCAGCGCCCGCAGTCCCTGCTGGCGTCCGGCCTGCAAACGCAAGGCAACCGCTGGATAGTGTCGCTCAATGGCAAAGGCCACCTTCCGGGTGATCACGGTGCCAATGCGCTGGCGGCGTTTGCCGGCGAGCCGGTATCGCTGGAGCTGCGCCAGCGCCAGGACGCTGCCGACCTGCAGCGCCCCAAAATGCTGATCAAGCCGGTCGTGCTGTCGGGCCAGGCCAGCCAGCCCCGTGCGGCCAACCCTGCACTGGTGCAGTCCGGCCTGCCATCGCTGTTTGAGCGCGCGCTGGAAAACGACCCGAAATACCTGGCCGCCAAAACCGATTTTCTGATCACGGCCGAAGGCGTCCCGCAAGCACGTGCCGCCTTGTTGCCTACTGCGGTGATCGATGTCAGCCGCTCGATGGCGCACCAGAAAATTACCGAAGCACCCAATAAAGCTTTCCCGACCGGCAGCACCTCCTACCCGTCCAGCACCTGGTCGCTCACCATCAGCCAGCCGGTGCTGAAAATGCCCGCCATCGTCAAGCTGGACCAGGCCGGGCTGGCGGTAGAACAAGCCAAGCTGAACGTGGTTGCCGCCGAGCAAGACCTGCTGCTGCGTACCGCTTCCAGCTACCTGAGCCTGTTGGCCGCACTGGACGGTGTAGAGCTGTCCACCGCCGAGCGCGAAGCCACGCAAAAGCAGTACGAGCTGGCCAAGTCCCGCCTGGACAACGGCCTGGGTACCATCGCCCAGGTACACGATACCGAGTCGCGCTACAGCCTGTCGCGCGCGCGCGAGCTGGAAGCCCGCAACCGCTTGCAGGACGCCCGCAGCGCGCTGAAGGAAATCGTAGGGAGCGATGTGGCCGCCTTGCTACCCTTCAAGGCACATTTCGACCCTGCCATGCCGCAGCCAGCCAGCCCGGAAGCCTGGGTAGACGCCGCGGTAAGCCAGAATATTCCGCTGCAGTCGCGCAAGCTGGCCGAGCAGATTGCCGCGCTAGAGATCCAGCGTCAGAAAGGGGGTTACTACCCCACGCTGGCGCTGGTGGGTACCGCCAATGGCCAAAGCACCAAAGGCTCGTTCTACGGTGGGGGCCAGAAACAGCAAAACACCGAGCTGGCGCTGAAGCTCAGCATGCCGGCTTTCGAAGGTGGCATGACCAGCTCGCTGGTGCGTGAAGCCGGTGTCCGCCTGGAAAAAGCCATGCTGGAGCGCGAGCAGGAAGAGCGTAAAACCGAGCGCGCCGCCCGCGCCGCCTACCAGAGCGTAGAAAGCAGCGCCTCGATGCTGGACGCCCTGCGCAAGGCGGTGATTGCCCAGGACAGCGCCCTGCAAACCCGTCAGGAAGGCTACAAAGCCGGCGTGGCCAGTGTGGTTGCCGTGGCCGATGCCTACCGGCTGTATTACTCCGCCCGCCGCGACTACCTGCAAGCCCGATACGACTATCTGGTGAACCGCCTCAAGCTGAAACAGGCAGTAGGCGCGCTAAGCCGCGATGATCTTGTCGATCTTGCAGACCTGATGCAGTAAGCCGCAGTGCGGCGTAAAAAACGATAAAAAACAAAAACCTGCCAGCCCTCACCCGGCTGGCATTGCAGCACTTGCTGGAGCGACAACATGAGCCGTCAACCGAAGAAAAAACCGCACACTGGCCGTAATCCCGCCCTGTGGATTCGTTCCTTGCTGAAAGTCCCTTCGGGTGGGCGGGCTCGCCAGGTTGGCCGCCAGCCAAGCCTGTTTGTCGAGCAGGTAGAGCCAAGGCTGTTGTTATCGGCGGATGGTCTGGTGCTGCCGCCTACGCCGCAGCAGCAAAACCACGAAGCCATCGTGGTGCCGCAAGACCTGCTGCTGGGCCAGTTTGCCGGCAGCCTGGCCGGCCAGCACGCCGCGCTGCGCCAGACCGTAAACGAGGTGGTGTTTGTCGACCCCGCGGTGCAGGACTACGAGCAGCTGCTGGCGCAAGTGGTGTCGCGCCCGGATGAAGGCCGTGCCCCGGGCCAGCTGGAAGTGGTGGTGCTGGACGCCAGCCGCGATGGGCTGGAACAAATGAGCGGCTGGCTGCGCCAGTACCAAGGCATCCGCGCCGTACACGTGATTTCCCACGGTAGCGAGGCCTCGCTGCAGCTGGGCAACAGCGTGCTGGACGACCAGAACCTGGCCGAACGCGCCGACACGCTGCTGGGCTGGCGCAGTGCGCTGGCCAGCGGCGCCGACGTGCTGCTGTATGGCTGCGATGTGGCCAAAGGCAGCCGGGGGGCTGCGTTTGTCGAGGCCCTGTCGCGTGTGGTGGGGGCCGATGTGGCCGCGTCCGACGACCGGACCGGCAACCTGGCCCAAGGCGCCGACTGGCTGCTGGAAATGGCCACCGGCCAGCTGCAAGTGCAGCCGCTGTTTGCCATGAGCACGCTGGACTACCTGGGCGTACTGGCCAGCCACCCGGTGGCCAATGGCCTGCCGGACAGCAGCCTGAGCGTTGCCGATGGCGACACGGTAGACCTGAGCCAGGTCGCGGGCGATCTGGTGGTAACGGCTAGCCAGAGCGGCCTCACCGTGCGCTACGCCGACCCCACGCGTCTGGGCACTCTTACCATCACCGGCGGTGCCGGTCTGCACCTACTGGGCGGGCAGGGCAGCAACCGTTTTGTGATCGAAGACGCCAGCCGTATCGCCAGCATCAGCGCCGGCCAGGACGCGCAAGACCGTGTAGAGCTCAAAGGCCTAGCAGGCCTGAGCAAAGACGGCAGCGGCAACACTGTCGTCAGCATGGGTGGCCGCACTTTTACCGTGGACAAGGTTGAGCAGTTCAGCGGTGATATCTCGCTGGGTGCCTCTGCCCAGTCGGCACTGGGCCAGGCCATGGATAAGTGGAACGCCGCTGCCGCCCAGCTGGTGAACCTGCCGCAGCTGCAAAACAAAGTACCGTTGCTGGACAAAACCCTGGGCGAGCTGCTGGGCAGCGCCCTGTCGGCCACGCCGGGCGTGCTGGATAACCTGGGTAAGGTGCTGGGCTTTGATAAAGCCGCCGCCGCCATTGCCGCCGCCACCAATCTGGGCAGCCTGGCCAGCGCCTTGCAAGACGAAATCAATAGCGGCGTAGCCGGTAGCCCGTTTACCGTGAGTGCGCTACTGGCGGGCGACTGGAGCGAGCTGCGCCTAAGCCTGCAATTTGACGCCAGCCGCACGCTGACCGTCAGCCCGGTGCTGTCGCAGGACATCAGCCAGAAGTTGGCCGCAGCCGGCTTTGCCATTGATGCCCTGTCCGAGCTGGACGCCGTGCTGGGCCTGCGTGGCCAGGTGGATATCGGTCTGAGCCTGGCGGGTTTGGCCAGTCTGGATGGCAATGTCAGCCACGCCGCCTTCCTGCGCGTGGCCCCACTGGTGGTGGGGCTGGACCTGGCCGCGCGCAATGTCAGCGCCACCGTTGGCCTGTCGCGCCAGGTGTTTGGGAGCGGGGCGGCCGCCGTATCGGTCAATAATGGCAGCATCGACCTGAGCTGCCGCACCGAGCTGCGTTTTGCCGAAGGCTTCTGCGACGAACAAGGCCGCCTGCCGCTGGCCAAGCTGACCAGCGAGGTCATCGCCAGCGGCTTTGCGGTGAATGCCACCGGCAGCCTCAACGCCACGCTGCCGCTGAACGCCACCCTGGGCAATTTCAACCTGTCGGCTTACGGCACCCCTACGCTGATTCTGGAAACCGACGAGCTGTTCCGCGTCGCCAGCGGCGAAAAAATCAGTGTAACCAGCCCGGCGGTATCGCTGGATGTGTCGCTGAGCGCCGAGCTGCAAGAGTCCATTCTGGACATGCTCGGCGGTGCCAAAGAGCTGGGCGAGAAGCTGCCGTTCGGCCTGTTTGACCAGGAAATCCCCGGCGTGGGCAAGTCGCTGTCCCAGCTGCTGAACGACAGCAACGACAAAGCCGCCGCCGGCATTGGTGGCGTGTTCAACCTGAAAGACGCCGCCAAAACCTACTTTGACGGTTTCAGCGGCGGCAGCTTGCCCAGCATCCGCGGCTTGGTGGCCAGCCTGTCGGCCACCTTGAGCAATGCCTTCAAGAAAGCTTTTGATGCCACCCAGTTCAACTGGTCTGGCAAGAGCCTGAGCGGCTTCGATTTTGCGGCTTTTGCCAGCGGCAAAGGCCTGAGCCTGGATTTCCTGCGCGGCATGAACTTTAGCGGTGCCGACCTGCGCGGTGCGCGTTTTGATGGCCTGGACCTGAGCGGTATCAACTTTAGCGGTGCCCGCCTGAACGGCGCCAGCTTTAGCCTGGCCACCCTGCGCGGCGTGAATTTCAGCGGGGCCTGGCTGGACGGCGTGAGCTTTGCCGGGCTGGATCTGCGCGGGGTGAACTTTGCCGGCGCCAGCATTGCCGGGGTGAATTTCACCGGCGCGGCAGCGTTTGGCGTGAACTGGGCGGGCGTACGCTTCCCGCAGCTGAAGCTGCCGGATGTCACCCACCTGATCAGCGATATCAACCTGGGTAGCCTGTTTGGTGCCAACAGTGGCTGGAAGCAGCTGCAATGGGGTCTGGACCTGTCCGCGCTGAAGCTGGACTGGTCACGCTTTGACTTGTCCGGTATCGATTTTTCCGGCGTCAACCTGTCCGGCTTCAAGCTGGCCGGCGCCAACCTGCGCGGCGTAACGTTTGACGGTGCCGACCTGTCCGGCGTGGACCTGAGCGGCGCCTTTGGCTGGCAGGTAAAATGGGGCAGTGTGCTGACCGACGCGCTGACCAAGCTGGATAACCTGATTACCGACATCAACCTGTCGCTTGGCGGTACAGGCAGCTTCAAGCTGTGGCACACCACTACCAACTTCAACGGTTTCAATTTCAGCGGTTGGGATTTGTCCGGCCTGGATTTCAGCGGCAAGTCCTTCCTGGGGTCGCTGTTCCGTGGTGTGGATTTCGGTGGCGCGCGCCTGGGCGGTGCCACGTTTGACATCAGCACCGATTTTTCCTGGGCCGACTGGCGTGGTATCGACCTGTCCGGCATCAGCACCCTGCTGGGCAAGTTCCGTGGCGTGAATTTCAGCGGGCTGAACTTCAGCGGCATCAGCTTTGACAGCCTGGTTGTCGACCTGTCCGGCGCCCGCTTTACCGGCACCAGCAACCTGGCCGGCCTGTTCAGCGGCCTGTCTGCCAGCGTGAAGCGCTGGTTTACCGGCGCCGATTTCAGCGGGGTGGATTTTTCCGGCCTGTCAGCGCTGACCACCTTCAAGTTTGCCGGCTTCAAGCGCGTCAATTTTAGCGGCGCCAACCTGTCCGGCCTGGATTTCAGCGGCGTAGACCTGTCGTTTGCCAGCCTGCGCAATGTGTCGCTGGCCGACCTCAAGCTGGACGGTGCCTTGCTGTCCGGTGTGGATTTCAGTGGTGTGGTGGGCGCCATC
>JAIXTB010000300.1 GCA_027484385.1 Neisseriaceae bacterium
CGTTGACGATGCGCTGCGCCAGGCCTTCCACAATGGCGGTCTTGCCCACGCCGGGCTCGCCGATCAGCACCGGGTTGTTCTTGGTGCGACGCTGCAGTACCTGGATGGCGCGGCGGATTTCGTCGTCGCGGCCGATCACCGGGTCCAGCTTGCCCTGGCGCGCGCGCTCGGTCAGGTCCAGCGTGTATTTCTTCAGCGCTTCACGCTGCTCTTCGGCGTCGGCGCTATCCACGCCATCGCCACCGCGCACCGCATCCACCGCCGCCACGATGGCCGATAGTTGGCCGCCGTGCTGTTTCAGCAGGCGGGCTGCCTCGCCTTTGTCTGCGGCCAACACCAGCAGGTACAGCTCGCTGGCGATGAACTGGTCGCCGCGCTTGGTGGCGGCCTGGTCGGTGAGGTTCAGCAGCTTGCCCAGCTCGCGCGACACGGTGATCTCGCCGTCGCCACCGCTGACTTTAGGCAAGCGCGCCACGCTGTCACGCAGCGCGGTCTTGAGCGCGCCGACATTGGTCCCGGCACGCGCCAGCAGGCTGCCCACGCCACTTTCGGCGTCGTCCAGCATGGCCAGCAGCAGGTGCTGTGGTTCGATGAAAGCATTATCCGCTGCCAGCGCCAGGCTTTGGGACTCGGCCAGGGCCTGCTGGAACTTGGTAGTGAGTTTGTCGAAACGCATGACAGCCTCCTTGGCAATAAATATCCGATGCCAACTAGCTGGGGCAAGAGCGTCTGCTTTTCAAGGTTCACATTGCCGGCTTTTTGCCTAACATCAAAGAGCTAGCCATGGTTGTTAAACCATCTCCTATCAAGACATGGGGGTAATATGAAAACAAAACTACTGACAGCCATGCTGCTACTGGGCTGTAGCAGCGCCATGGCAGACACCTCGCTACTGGTGTTCGGGGCATCGCACCACGGCAGCTGCGATAGCACGCGCTACCGCTGCGACCTGAACAACAACAACCCCGGCTTGGGGCTGGAGCTGGCCGAGTCTATGGTGGACTACAGTCTGTTTGTTCGTGGCGGCAGCTACCGCGACTCGGTCCGCGAAACGGCTTATTTTGTGGCAGGTGGCGGGCGCACGGAATGGGAAATCAGCAACAACATGGTGGTGGGTGCCGGTGTGATGGTGGGCTACCTGAACGGCAGCGGCATGCACGGCCTGGCCGGGCTGCCTTTTATTACGGTAGGCGGCAAGCTGCTGCAGCTGGAGATCGGCTATGTGCCGGAGATCCACTGGAAAGACCGCATGATGCCAGCCACCACCACCTTCAACCTGCGCTGGCAGATAGACTAGCCCGCCACACCGGCATGCCGGCACGAATGCCGGCTTTTTGCATTGCAGCATAGGCGCTTTTCCTGCAAGCAGGCATACTATGCACCATCTCGGATTCACCCCGTGCCTATGGCACCAGGCAACAGCATGACTTCACCTCTTCACCCCGCCCGTCTGGACTGGAGCACCGGCCTGCCGATGTCGGCCGACTATGGCGATGTGTATTTCTCGCGCGATAGCGGCCTGGCCGAAACCCGCCACGTGTTTGTCGATAACAACGACCTGCCACAGCGTTTTGCTGCACTGCAAAGCGGCGAGCTGTTCACCGTTGGCGAAACCGGGTTTGGCACCGGCCTGAATTTTCTGGTGGCGTGGCAATGCTTTCTGGCCCATGCCCCGGCCGGAGCACGCCTGGCTTTTGTCAGCACCGAAAAACACCCGCTCTCCCCTGCAGACATGCAGCGTGCGCTGGCCATGTGGCCCGCGTTGGCCGCAGAGGCCGCCGAGCTGTTGCAACAGTACCAAACGCTGGCACCCGGCTGGCACCGCTTTGTGCTGGCCGCCGGGCGCATCACGCTCACCCTGCTGGTAGGCGACGCGCTGGCCACCCTGCCCGAGCTGGATGCACGGGTGGATGCCTGGTTTCTGGATGGCTTTGCACCGTCACGCAACCCCGATATGTGGCAGCCTGCGCTGTTTGAACAGCTGGCGCGCCTGAGCAAACCCGGCGCCACACTGGCCACCTTTACCTGCGCCGGCGTAGTACGCCGTGGCCTGGCCGAGGCAGGTTTTGCCGTGGAAAAAGTCGCCGGTTTTGGCAGCAAGCGTGAAATGACGCGTGGCCAGCTGGCCAGCCCACCCGCCAGCAGCTGGCAAGCACCCTGGTATGCACGCCCGCAGCTGCCCGCCCGGCTGGAGCGCACCGTCATTGTGGTCGGGGCCGGCATTGCCGGTGCCAGCATTGCCTACAGCCTGGCCGTACGCGGCTGGCAGGTAACGGTGGTCGACCGCCACCCGGTGCCAGCCAACGAGGCATCCGGCAACCCGCAAGGCGTGCTGTACACCAAGCTGTCACCGCACTTTACCCCGCTTACCCAACTGATTCTGTCCGGCTACGGCTACAGCCTGCGCACCCTGGCCGCCAACCTGCCGCAAGGCGACGACACCTGGCGCCAGTGCGGCGTACTGCAGCTGGCGCACAATGCCGAAGAAAGCAAACGCCAGCACGGCCTGGCGCTGGCAGGCCTGCCACCGGGCATTCTGCACGCGGTGGATAGCGAACAAGCCTCGCAGCTGGCCGGCATCGCGGTAGACCTGCCCGGCCTGTATTTCCCCCAGGGCGGCTGGCTACACCCACCTGCGCTGGTGCGCCGCCTGCTGGACCACCCCAACATCACCCTGCGCCTGGCTACCGCCATTACCGAGCTGGCACAAAACCCGGCCGACCACAGCTGGGTCGCCATGGATAGCGATGGCCCCATGGCCATTGGCGGGATCGCCGTGCTGGCCACCGCCAACGAAACGGTACAGTTCGACCCGACCTTCTACCTGCCGGTAAAACGCATTCGCGGCCAGGTGTCGGTAGTGGCGGCCACCGCAGCCAGCCACGCGCTGAAAACCGTTATCTGCGGCGAGGGCTATATTTCGCCGGCACGCGGCGACAGCCACTGCATCTCGGGGCCGCGCACCAGCGTCAGGTCGGGCAGGGCGAGCTCGGTGCCGACATCGCCGGGGCTCATCTCCAGC
>JAIXTB010000314.1 GCA_027484385.1 Neisseriaceae bacterium
ACTACAACCACCCGCCGGGCCGCCACAATATCGGTGCCGACAACCTGGACGTGCCCGCATCATTATTGGCCGTTCTGCGCCGCTTGCGCGCCGAAGGCTACGACACCGGGCCGTTACCCGATACGGCTACCGCGTTGCTGGAACGCTTGCAGCAAGACGGTGTCAATCTGCCGGAAGACCGTGCCGCACTAGCGCAAATGGCGCCGCGTATTGCCGGCGTGAGCGTGCAGGACTACCGCTCCTGGCTGGCCCGTCAGCCACTAGCCATCCAGCAGGAAATGTACGCAGGCCCGCTGGGCTGGCTACATGTCCGTCTGCAGCAGGCTGCGGCCAACCATGAGCTGGCACTAGGCCAGCGCCTGATGCAGCGTGTCTTGGGTGATGTACGCCACCTGGTAGAAGGTAGCCAGCACGCCCGCCAGGCCCATGTACTAGCCCTGCTCGATCAGCTGCAGCAGTTATACCGGCAAAGGCTGGATGCCAAAGCAGCCCCCTCGTCGGCGCAATGGCAACAGGCTGCCGTGCTGGGCGAGCAGATCCGCGCCAGTGGCATCGAAGCGCTATCCGGCTGGGGTGCCCCACCCGGTGGCGGCATGGTGTGGCAAGACCGCCTGTTGGTGCCCGGCATCCGTTTTGGCAAAGTCTTTGTCGGGCCACAGCCACCGCGCGGCTGGGAACTGAACGAAGAGCTGCTGCACGCCAACCAGTCCTTCCCGCCGCCGCATCAGTATCTGGCGTTTTACCACTGGCTGCGCGATAGCTTCCGTGCCGACGCCATTGTGCATCTGGGGCGTCATTCTACCTACGAGTTCCTGCCACACCGCCAGTCCGGCCTGGCCGAGGACGACTATTCCTTGCTGATTGCCGGCGATACCCCTGGGGTGTATCCCTATATCGTGGACGGTGTCGGCGAAGGCATCCAGGCCAAGCGCCGTGGCCTGGCCGTGATGGTCGACCACCTGACCCCGCCGCTGCAGGCCACACCGCTATACGACCAGCTGCTTACCCTGCGCGGGCTGGTAGAAAGTTTTGAGGCGGCAGCCGGCGACCAAGACTCCCCGGCACGCAAGCGGGTAGGGGAAGAAGTCCGTGTGCTGATCGAACGCTACCATCTGCGTGCCGAGCTGGAGGCGAGCATGAAGGACGAGCTGGATGCGCGCGGCATCAGCTATCAGCAAGTAGATGATGACTTGCTGATGCACGAGGTGGGCCATTACCTCACCAAGATTCAGGAGCGCTTCATGCCACACGGCCTGCACGTATTCGGTCAGCCGTGGCAGCCTGCCTCTATCGACATGATGCTGCAGTCCATGGGCGATAGCAGCCAGGCACGCCGTGCAGCGCTGGTGGGCTCGCCCGAAGCCGAGATGCGTGGCCTGCTCACCGGCCTGGCCGGTGGCTATGTGTTGCCGGGCAAAGGCAACGACCCGGTGCGTACGGCCGAGGCATTGCCCACCGGGCGTAACTTTCATGCGCTGGATGGCAGCCTGCTGCCCTCCCGTGTGGGCTACGCACTGGGTCGCCAGCTGGCGCAGCAGGCACGGCAAAAGCAACCGTTCCGCGCAGGCAAGACCGAAGCCGTGGTGCTGTGGGCGTCCGACACCGTGCGTGACGAAGGCGTCATGCCAGCCTTTGGCCTGGACATGCTGGGCGTGATGCCGGTGTGGAACAGTCGCGGTCTGCTACAGGGGGTCACCCGCTTGCCGCGCAGCAGCAGCGAGCCGCGCCGTGATGTGGTGTTTACGACCTCTGGTCTGTTCCGCGACCTCTACCCCAACTTGCTGGTATGGCTGGACCGCGCCTGGCTACTGGCGCTGGACGCCAGCAGCCAGACCTTGCTGGCCGCCAACCCCGAGCTGCAACCGGCGCTGGATGCGGCGCTGGCAAGGCTGGGGGACGCCCGTCAGCCAGATGCCGAGCCATTGGCCGCCAATGACGTGGCCCGCCAGTGGCGCAACGCCACCCTGGCTGCCATGCAGCGCGGCCAGCGCCCGGCCGACGCAGGGATGCAGGCATCCTTGCGGCTATTTGGCGATGCCCCCGGTAGCTATGGCGCAGGTGTCAACGCGGCGGTAGAGCGCTCCGGTGCCTGGTCCGACCGCCAGCAGGTGGCGGGTATTTACCTTGGCCGCATGGCGCACGCCTATGGCGCCGGCCTGCAAGGCCTGCCGGCCCCCGAGGCGCTGCATGGCGTCTTGCGTCAGGTGGGCAGCACCTATCTGGGTCGTGCCTCCAACCTGTACGGGCTCATCGACAATAACGATGTCTTCGATTACCTGGGCGGCCTGTCGCTGGCGGTCGAAAGCCTTACTGGCCAGGCACCGGCCAACCATGTCGTGCGCAATGCCGACGCCCGCCACGCCGACGTCGAGCCGCTGGAAAGCGCCCTGCTAGGCGAGCTGCGCGGGCGATACCTGAATCCCGCCTGGCTTAAGGGGCTGATGGCACATGACTACGCCGGTGCACGCAGCATGAACCAAGCCTTTCTGGAGAACCTGTGGGGCTGGCAGGTTACCAACCCCGGCATTGTGAAAAGCTGGGTATGGGACGAGGTCAAGCAAGTGTACCTGGATGACCGCCACGGCCTGGGTCTGGCGGCTTTTCTGGCCAGTGGCCGTAATGTGCACGTCAAAACCAATATGGAAGCCATCCTGCTGGTGGCGGCTGCCAAAGGTTTCTGGCGGCCGGCGCAGGCCGATCTGGATGCAGTAGCGCAGGATTTCGCCCGTCTGGTCGCGCAGCACGGTTTGCCGGGCAGTGGCCACACCCGGCCGGATCACCCCATGTTCGACTGGCTGCTGCCGCAGCTGCCGTCTGCGCAGCGTCAGGCCGTGCAGCAGGTGCTCAGCGCGGCACGCGGGCAGGATGCCGCCGCACCGCATCATGCCCGCACCGCTGCGGCCAAGCCGGTGGCCAGCGCGCGGCGCGCGGCCCCGCCCATGCCGCACAGTCGTACCCCACCGCTGCGCGAACTGGTGCCGCCACCTCCCCGGCGTCAGCCGGAACCTGCCGCCTATGCGCTGGCCCCGGCGCGCCTCAAGGCCGCCTTGCTGCAGCCAGCGGCGCTGTGGGGTATAGCCTCAGCCGTGGTGGTGTTGCTGGCGCTGGGCATCTGGCGCGGCCGTCGCCAGCTGGGTAGCTGATCTTTCATGCAGTCATGCCCGGCGGCACCGCAGGCCGGGCACAAGGAGAATACGATGGTAACAAGCGAGATGTTGGCCGCAGGCATGCGCATGCTGGTAGCGGCGCTGGAATGGCCGGTGATGGCAGTATTGCTGGGCGTGACCGCGCTGGCTGTACTGGAAGCCGGTCTGGCGGTAGGTGAACGCTGGCTGGGCCTGCGCCGCTGGCGGCAAAGTGGCCGGCCAGACCTGGTAGAGCAGCAGGCGCAACGCCGTATCGAGCGTGTGGACATGCTGGCCAAGGTGGGCCCCATGCTTGGGCTGATGGGCACGCTGATTCCTTTGGGGCCAGGCCTGGCGGCACTGGGCGGCGGCGACCTGACCCAGCTGGCGCAAGCGCTGATCAAGGCCTTCGACACAACCGTACTGGGGCTGCTGGTGGGCGCATGCGGTTACGTGTTGGGCAAATGGCGGCGCCGCTGGTATGGCGACTGTCTGGACGCCATGGAGCAGGGTGGGGGGCAGGCATGAGCGGCCGTCGCCTGCGGCGCTGGGAGCCCGGCCATCGTAGCCAGCGTTTTGCCGAAAGCGACGTCGACCCGCTGGGCGGCCTGGCCAATCTGGCCGACCTTATGCTGGTATTTGCCTGCGGCCTGATGGTATCGCTGGCCGCCCATCATGGCCTGTTTAACGGTAAACCTGCCAAGGTTACCCGGGTAGAAAAAGGCCAGGCCTTGCACGACATGCCCACCGTGGCCGGCCCGGCGCAGGGCAGCGGCATGCAGGCGGTGGGGCAGGTGTACCGCGATGCCAAGACCGGCAAGCTGGTGCTGGTAGAGCAATAATGCCGTGCTTTCGCGGCTTGCAATATACCCTGCAGGGGTATACGATCGAAGCATCCCCACCAGCAAGGCACCATGATGATCCAGCCCCGTTTAAGCGTGCCAGTCAGCGGTATGAGCTGTGCCGCCTGCGCACTGCGCATCGAAAAACTGCTGAACCGTCTGCCCGGCGTGGCCGCCAATGTGAGCTTTGCCAGCGAGAGCGCCGATATCCAGTACGACCCGGCGCAAACCACACCACAGCAGCTGCTGGACAGCATCGCCCGCGCAGGCTTTAGCGTGCCGGACAGCGTGCTGACGCTGGCGCTCACCGGCATGAGCTGCGCCGCCTGCGGCCAACGTATCGAAAAGGTGCTAAGCCGCCAGACCGGCGTGCAGGCCAGCGTCAATATGGCCAGCGAAACCGCGCAGCTGCGCTTTGTCAGCGGCCTGTATACCCCCGAGCAGCTGGTGGCCGTGGTGCAAGGTGCCGGCTTTGGCGCCAGCGTGCTGGATGATGCCGCGCCGGCCACGCCACCGCACGACGACCGCCGCGAGCTGGCCTGGTTTGCGCTGGCGCTGCTGCTAACGCTGCCGTTTGTGGGCGAAATGGTGGCCATGTTCGGCGGCGGCCACCACGGCTGGCTACCGCGTGAGTGGCAGCTGGCGTTATCTGCGCCGGTGCAGTTCATCGTGGGCTGGCGTTTCTACCGTGGCGGCTACCACGCGCTGCGCAGCGGTGCTGCCAATATGGATGTGCTGGTGGCGCTGGGCACCAGCGTGGCGTGGCTGCTGTCGGCGTGGGTCACGTTGGCCGCAGACCACAGCCAGCACGTGTATTTCGAGGCCAGCGTGTCGGTGATCACGCTGGTGTTGTTGGGCAAGCTGCTGGAAAGCCGCGCCAAACGCCGCACCGCCGGGGCGATCGAGGCGTTGCTGGCGCTGTCGCCCAAAACGGCCAACGTGGAACGCGACGGCCAGCTGCACGAGGTTGCCATCGGTAAGTTGCTGCCTGGTGATGTGGTGGTGCTGCGCCATGGCGAGCGGCTAGCGGTAGATGGCACCGTGCTGGCCGGTAGCGCGGTGCTGGACGAAAGCGCGCTGAGCGGCGAAAGCCTGCCGGTAGCGCGTGGCGAAGGCGACACCGTGTACGCCGGCACCCAGAACGCGGGCGGCATGCTCAAGGTGCGCGCCACCAGTGTCGGGCAGGCCACGCAGCTGGCCGCCATCGTGCGCGCCGTGGCGCAGGCGCAGGGTAGCAAGGCGCCGATCCAGGCGCTGGCCGACCGCATTTCTGCCATCTTCGTGCCGGTGGTGTTGGCCATTGCCACGCTCACGCTACTGGCCACCGCCTGGTGGAGCGGCAGCTGGCAGCAGGCGCTGATTCACGCCGTGGCGGTGCTGGTGATTGCCTGCCCGTGCGCGCTGGGTCTGGCCACGCCCACGGCGGTGATGGTGGGCGTCGGCGTGGGGGCGCGGCGCGGCATATTGTTTCGCCACGGCGCCGCCCTGCAGCATGCGGCCAACATCGACCTGCTGGTGGTGGACAAAACCGGCACCCTGACCGAAGGCAAGCCGCAGCTCACGGACATCATCCCGCTGGCCAGCATTGACCCCGACGCGGTGCTCACGCTAGCCGCCACGCTGGAGCAAGGTGCCGAGCACCCGCTGGCGCAAGCCATCGTGCAGGCCGCCGCCGCCCGCCAGCTGGCGCTACCGCATCTGGCCGGTTTTGACAGCGACATCGGACACGGCGTACGCGGCCAGATTGCCGGCCAGCCCTACCGCTTGGGTGAGCCGCAGTGGGCGCTGGGCCAGCTGCCGCCGCAGGCCGCCGCGCTGTATGCGCAGGGCAAAACCGTGCTGGCGCTGGCCGCTGGCGATACACCGCTGGCGCTGCTGGCCCTGGCCGACCGGCTGCGGCCAAGCTCCGCCGCCGCCGTCGCCACCTTGCAAGCCATGGGGGTAGAGGTGGTGATGCTCACCGGCGACAAGCAGGCCACCGCCGACGCCATCGCCGCCGAAGCCGGCATACGCCAGGTACACGCCAGCCAGCGCCCGCAGGACAAGGCTGCCTACATCCAGCGCCAGCAAGCCGCCGGCCGCCGCGTGGCCATGGTAGGCGACGGCATCAACGACGCGCCGGCACTTGCCGTGGCCGACGTCAGCTTTGCCATGGGCGCCGGGGCCGACATCGCCATCGACACGGCGGATGTCACACTGATGCACGGCAACCTGCAGCACCTGGCCGACGCGCTGCGCCTGGCGCGCGCCACGCTGGGCAAGATCCGCCAGAACCTTTTCTTTGCCTTTGTCTACAACGTGCTGGGCATCCCGCTGGCCGCGCTGGGCCTGCTCAACCCGGTACTGGCCGGCGCTGCCATGGCGCTCAGCTCGGTGTCGGTGGTGAGCAATGCGCTGCTGCTGCGGCGCTGGCGGTGATGAGAGGTGTGCTGTGGCGTGTGTAGCCACTTGTAGCCCGGATAAGCCGCAGGCGCATCCGGGGAGGGGAGAAAGCTAGCTGGGCAGCGCGCTGGCTTTGCCCAGCCGGGGTTGGCCGCACCGGTAGTCTTACCTCTCATGTTGCTCAACAGAGGTCAATTATTGAACCCGGATGCGCCTGCGGCTTATCCGGGTGACGACTTTCAAACCGCTGACCCCAGCAGCCAGTTGAACAGCCCGCCGCCCAGCACTAGCCAGCCAAACAGTAGCCCAGCCAGCAGCAGTGGTGGCCAGCCGGCGGCGCGGATGGCGCTGGCGCGGGTGTCCAGCCCCAGTGCGGCCATGGCGGTGGCCAGCAGCAAGGTAGTGAGCTGCTGTAGCGGGGCCACCACGGCGGCGGGCAGCCAGCCGCTGCTGTTCAGCGCCACCATCGCCACAAAGCCGAAGGCAAACCACGGGATGGTGATGCGGCTATGCTGGCCGCTGGCCTGCGGCTGGCGGCGTTGCCACCACGCAGCCAGCAGTAGCAGGAACGGCGCCAGCATCATGACGCGCAGCATCTTGGTCAGCACCGCGGCGTTGGCCGCCTGTTCGCTTACCGCCTTGCCGGCGGCCACCACCTGCGCCACCTCGTGCAGGGTGGAGCCGGTCATCACACCATAAGCCGTCTCGCTCAGCCCCAGGCTGGCCAGCAGCGGGTAGGCCGCCGGGTACAGCAGCATGGCGATGCTGCCAAACAGCACCACGCCCGCCACCGCCAGGCTGGCGCGCTCGCCGCTGGCGCGGATCACCGGCTGGGTGGCCATCACCGCCGCCGCGCCGCAGATGGCGCTACCGGCGCCGATCAGCACGCTGCTTTCGCGGTCCAGCCCCAGCCGCGGGCCGGCCCACAGTGCCAGCGCGAAGGTGCTGCCCAGTACTGCCGCGTCGATCAGCCACACGGTGGCACCCAGCTGGCCCAGCTCGCCCAGCGTCAGGCGCAGGCCGAACAGCACGATGCCGGCGCGCAGCAGCGTGGTTTTGCAGAACGCTAGCGTGGCGGGGGCGGGGCGCGTTTGGCGTGGGCCCAGGTTGGCCGCCAGTATGCCCAGCAGCATAGCCAGCGTGAGGGCAGACACGCCGTGTGCGCCCAACCAGGGTAGGGTGGCCAGCCACAGCGAAGCCAGTGCCAGCCCACCTGCCAGCAGCAGGCCGTGATGTTTATCTGAAATATTCATATCGTTATTACCGTCGTGAATAAGCCAAGCTTATTAGGCTGCCATTCAGTGGTAAAACAGATAATATGAATGATACCAATCACTAAAACCGATCAATCATGCCGCTAAGACTGTCGCTACGTGAACTGGAAGTGTTTGCTGCGGTGGCCGCCTGCGAGTCGGTGACGCGCGCGGCGGCCGAGGTGGCGCTGTCGCAATCGGCTGCCAGCCAGGCGCTGGCGCAACTGGAGCAGGCGCTGGGTGTGCCGCTGTTCGACCGCATCGGCCGTGGCCTGCAGCTGAACGAACACGGCCGCGCGCTACTGCCGCGGGCGCGGGCGCTGCTGGACGAAGCCGCGGCGCTGCAAGACCTGTTTGGCGAGGCAGCGCTGTCGCTGCGGCTGGGCGCCAGTACCACCATTGCCAACTATTTGCTGCCACAGCGGCTGGCGGCCTTGCGCCAGCGATGGCCGCAATGCCGTGTAAGCCTGCAGGTGGCCAATACCCGCGACATCGTGGCGGCGGTGGCGGCACTGCAGGCTGACTTTGGCCTAATTGAAGGCCCGTGCCATCACCCGGCACTGCATAGCTTGCCGTGGCAGCAGGACGAGCTGCTGGTGTTTGCTGCGGCCAACCATCCGCTAGCAGGGCGGGCGGTGAGCCTCGCCGAGCTGGCTGGCGCGCCGTGGCTGCTGCGTGAGGCCGGCTCCGGCACCCGCGAGGAGGTAGAGCGCGTGCTGCTGCCGCATCTGGGTAGCCTGAACGTGGAGATGGAGCTGGGCGATTCCGAGGCCATCAAGCGCGCCGTGGCGGCCGGGCTGGGCGTGAGCTGCCTGTCACGCCGCGTGGTGGCCGAGCTGCTGGACAGCGGCGCACTGGTGCCGCTGCGTACCCCCTTGCCGCCGCTACAGCGCACCTTATGGTGCATCCGTCACCGCGACAAGGCGCCGGGCAGCAGCATGCGTGCTTTTCTGCAGCTGGACGGCCTGGTGCCTGAGGGCCGCTGACAAAAGCCCTGAGTCTGCTTTGTGCCGCCTGGCCGTAGCATTTGTATTGCCTGCATCCTTACCTTGGCCCAGTTGCACTACCCGCGCGTGTCAGCGGCGCTTGCAACCCGTGCTTAGCCCGCTAGCGTGCGCCACGCCATCAGCACGGCAAAGCTGATGAGCAGCACGCCGCACAGCTGGTTGATGCGCCGTTGCCCGGCGGGCCCCAGCCGGGCCAGCAGGCGCCCGCCGCCGTAGGCCAGCAGCAGCCACCACAGCGCCGAGCCGGCAAACACGCCCACCACCATTAGTACCGCATCGGCCGGATCGGGTTGCTGGCCGCTGGCCAGGCTGGCAAACACCGCAATAAAGGACAGCATGGTCATCGGGTTGCTCAGCGTGAGCCCCAGCGCCGACAGGTAGGCCGCCAACAGCCCGCCGCCTTCGCTCGCCTGGGCGGCATGGTTGGCCGCAGCGCGGCGCAGCGTGCCCACGCCCATGTAAAGCAGCAGCGCACTACCCGCCAGCGCTAACGGCGTGGCGATGGCGCTGAGCAGGTGCAGCAGCGTGCCCATGCCGGCGGCACCGGCGCTGGCGTACAGGCCATCGGCGCTGGCGGCGCCCAGGCCGGTGACAAAACCGGTGGCCGGGCCACGGCGCAGCGTGCGCTCGATACACAGCAGGCCGATGGGGCCGACCGGCGCGGCAATGGCCAGCCCGATGGCGGCCGCCTCCAGAAACAGGCTCATGGTGTTCTCCTTTGTTGCTGCATAGTGTCGCGTGGCGCGGCGTCGCTGCCCATGCCGTGATGCAGGCGATGCGCTATGCTGGCCTAAGAAAATCAGGCCAAACGGCAGAAGGGCTTAACAAATGGAAGTAGACGCCAAATCGTGGGCCATTCTGGCCGCTTTGCAGGACAACGCCCGCCAATCGCTGACCGAGCTGGCGCAGGCGGTGGGGCTGTCGGTACCGGCGGTGTCGGAGCGGGTAAAGCGGTTGGAGGAAGCAGGGGTGATACGCGGCTACCACGCGGTGGTGGCGCCGCTGAAAGCCGGCTACGCGCTGTCGGCGCTGGTGGGCATTACCGTGCCGCAGCCGGCCAAGAAAACGCTGCTGGACAGGTTGGCCGCCATGCCGGAGGTACAAGAATGCCACCACGTGACCGGGGTGGATTCCTATGTGTTCCGCGTGCTAGCGCGCGATGTGCAGCATCTGGAGCTGCTGGTGTCGCACCTGAATGACCTGGGCGAGACGCGCACCAGCATCATTCTGTCTACGCCGCTATCGGCGCGGCCGGTGTGCCCGCCACGCTAGGTGGTGTCCCTGTACAAAACAGCAAGGCCCTGCTGCATGGCAGGGCCTTGTTCGTTGCGGCCAACCTTGGTGGCAGGCGCTTAGTCTACGCGGATGTACGCCCAGCCTTTGGCTTTCATGCAGCTGCGGTACATATCGTCGCGCTGTTCGGCATTGGCATCAAAGCTCTCGCGGCGTTCCGGTTCCCAGTAGCCCGGCGTCCAGGTGCACTGGTTGTTGGCGCCGCAGACCTGCCGTGGCGGCTGAAACGACGAAGGGCGTGTCACGCGCTCGCGCATCTCGGCGGGGAAGGCTTTGGCGGCTTCCTGTTTGCACGGGTAGCTTTCCGCGTCAAAGTTGCGGGTGCCGTCGCCGTGGCGCCACTGGTAGGTGGCGCAGCCGGCCAGCAGGCTGCACAGCAGCAGCGGGATAAAGGCTTTCATGGCAGGCTCCTTACGCGGTTTGTGGCTGGCGGGCGGCCCAGCGGTACAACACGATGCCGGCCACGATCATCGGCAGGCTTAGCCACTGGCCCATGCTGATCACGTCGGACTGACCGAAAATGCCGGCGTCCGGGGTGCGGAAGTACTCGGCAATAAAGCGGAAGCTGCCATAACCCATCAGGAATACTGCCGACACCTGTCCCACCGGGCGGCGGCGCGCCGAGAACAGCCACAGGATGACAAACAGCGCCAGGCCTTCCAGCAGCGCCTGGTAGAGCTGCGACGGGTGGCGCGGCAGCATGTCCACACGCGGGAAGATCATCGCCCACGGCAGGTCTGCGGGTGCCACGCGGCCCCATAGTTCACCGTTGATGAAGTTGCCGACGCGGCCTGCGGCCAACCCTGTGGGTACCAGCGGGGCGACAAAGTCGGCTACTTGCCAGAAGCTGCTGCCTTGCTTGCGCGCAAACAGTGCCATGGCTACCAGCACGCCGATAAAGCCGCCGTGGAAGCTCATGCCGCCTTTCCACACCATCAGGATTTCCGCCGGGTGCTGCAGGTAGTAGCCAGGCTGGTAAAACAGCACCTCGCCCAGGCGGCCGCCTAGTACCACGCCCAGCACGGCCCAGGTCAGGAAGTCGTCCAGGTCCTTGGCGTGCCAGCCGCTCCACGGCTGGCTTTTCACGCGCAGATTGCCCAGCCACAGAAACAGGCCAAAGCCCAGCAGGTACATCAGGCCGTACCAGTGCACGGCCAGCGGGCCCAGGTGGATGGCGACGGGGTCAAACTGAGGATGGATCAGCATTTGTCAGTAATGTGCGTTTGCGGTAAAAGGAAGATCTAAATTATACGGAAAGCGCCAGGTGGCGTCCCGACGCGATCATGACGGGATGGTGCCATTAACAGAAACTTCACGCACCCGGAAGTTCCTGCCAGCTGCTCACAGAAGCGGCGATGCGCGCAAACAGGACAAGATTCAGGCTGTGCCCCCGTGGCGCAGGCAAAGAGACCCAAAGGATAAAGCCATGCCGCAATACCGTTCCAAAACCTCTACCGCAGGCCGCAATATGGCCGGGGCCCGTGCGCTGTGGCGCGCCACCGGCATGAAGGACGAAGACTTCCAGAAGCCCATTATCGCCATTGCCAACAGCTTTACCCAGTTCGTGCCCGGCCACGTCCACCTGCACAATATGGGCCAGCTGGTCGCCCGTGAAATCGAGCGCGCTGGCGGCGTCGCCAAAGAATTCAACACCATCGCCGTGGACGACGGCATCGCCATGGGCCATGGCGGCATGCTGTACAGCCTGCCCAGCCGCGACCTGATCGCCGACAGCGTGGAATACATGGTGAACGCCCACTGCGCCGACGCGCTGGTGTGCATCTCCAACTGTGACAAGATCACCCCCGGCATGCTGATGGCCGCGCTGCGCCTGAACATCCCGGTGGTGTTTGTATCCGGCGGCCCGATGGAAGCCGGCAAAGTGCAGTGGGGCAACGACATCCGCAAGCTGGACCTGGTCGACGCCATGGTGGAAGCGGCCAACAGCGCTGTATCCGACGCCGACGTAGACAAGGTAGAGCGCAGCGCCTGCCCGACGTGCGGCTCCTGTTCCGGTATGTTTACTGCCAACTCGATGAATTGCCTGACCGAGGCGCTGGGCCTGTCCCTGCCGGGTAACGGCAGCCTCCTGGCTACCCACGCCGACCGCAAAGAGCTGTTCCTGAAAGCCGGCCGCCTGATCGTGGAGATCACCAAACGCCACTACGAGCAGGACGACTTCAGCGTACTGCCGCGCAGCATTGCTACCAAGGCTGCGTTCGAGAACGCCATGAGCCTGGACGTGGCCATGGGCGGCTCCACCAACACCGTGCTGCACCTGCTGGCCGCCGCCAGCGAAGCCGGGGTGGATTTCAAGATGGCCGATATCGACCGCATCTCGCGCAGCGTGCCTTGCCTGTCCAAGGTGGCACCGGCCACGCAGAAGTACCACATGGAAGACGTGCACCGTGCCGGTGGCGTGATTGCCATCCTGGCCGAGCTGGACCGCGCCGGGCTGATCCAGCGTGACGTGCCTACCGTGCACAGCGCCAGCATGGGTGCCGGTATCGAGGCCTGGGACGTGATGCGCCACGGCCCGGACAGCGAGCCGCACCGCTTCTACCGCGCGGCGCCAGGCGGCGTGCCTACCACCATCGCCTTCAGCCAGAGCATGCGCTACCCGACGCTGGACGACGACCGCGCCGAAGGCTGCATCCGCGACAAGGCCAACGCCTACTCGCAAGACGGCGGCCTGGCGGTACTGTACGGCAATATCGCCGAGCGTGGCTGCATCGTGAAAACCGCTGGCGTGGATGACTCCATCCTCAAGTTCACCGGCCGCGCCCGCGTGTTTGAAAGCCAGGACGACGCCGTGGCCGCCATCCTGGCCGACCAGGTAGTGGCTGGCGACGTGGTGGTGATCCGCTACGAAGGCCCGAAAGGCGGCCCAGGCATGCAGGAAATGCTGTACCCCACCAGCTATCTGAAATCCAAAGGCCTGGGCAAGGCCTGCGCACTGCTGACCGACGGCCGCTTCTCGGGCGGTACCTCCGGTCTGTCCATCGGCCACGTGTCGCCGGAAGCCGCCGAAGGCGGTGCCATCGGGCTGGTGGAAGAGGGCGATACCATCCAGATCGATATCCCCAGCCGTGGCATCCATCTGGCCGTCAGCGCTGAAACGTTGGCCGCACGCCGCGCCGCACAGGAAGCCCGCGGTGCGCAGGCCTGGAAGCCGCTGGACCGCCAGCGCGTGGTGAGCCCGGCGCTACGCGCCTATGCTGCCATGACCACCAGCGCCGACACCGGCGCGGTGCGCGATGTATCGCAGGTAGAGCGCAAGTAAGCACGCGATCACGGTAAAAACGCCGTACTGCCCTAGGGCAGTGCGGCGTTTTTTTATTCATTTCCATCGTTGTTTTTTATTTTGCTGGTGCTATTTTTTTATTGGTATCCATAAGTTCTGTATGGTAGGCGGTGCATAATAAGCTGCAATCTGAAATGCAGGTGTATGTTTAATACCGTGGCTGCCTTTTATATCGATTTTGCTTTCGATATGAATAGGCTGGTCTGTAATATGTCAGGCTGTTTGGTGCTTATTCGCCATGCCTGGCGCAGGAAAGGGCTGGCATGCGTTTATTGATAAATGTGGCGTGGTGGCTGCGTAGCGCCTTCATTGCGGTATGTTTGTGGCTGGCGGGGGGCGCGCTGGCGCTCACCATTCCGGCGACACCGTTGGGAGCCGGCCAGGTGGTAGAGCCCAATGTGCTGTATTTGCTGGATGATTCTGGCTCGATGATGTGGGACATCATGCCGGATGAGGGCGTGACCAATGGTTACCACGGCTGGCTGTTTCCGCTTCCGGATGATACTTACGGTGCCACGCTTTACTATGCCAGTGCCGATCTCAGTACGGCCTATGGCGGTAAGTATGATTGGTACCAGATTTATATGGCACTGCCCAGCTTTGCTGATAATAATATTTATAGTATTTACTTGCGTTCTAGCCAAAATAACAGTGTGTATTATGACCCTGCCAGAACCTATCGCCCCTGGCTGGACAGTAACGGCCTGCCCTTTGGTGTCGATGCGCCACTGCAAAATGCCAACCCGCGCAAGGCGTACTGGAACCCGGCTCGCAAGAGCAGCGGCAGCCTCGAC
>JAIXTB010000082.1 GCA_027484385.1 Neisseriaceae bacterium
GATGAACGGCTCCAGGTGCGCCACGGCGGCCTTCATCACGCGCGCCGACTTCACCACCTGCGGCAGGAACATCTTGCCGGCGCCAAACAGGTCGCCCACCACGTTCATGCCGTCCATCAGCGGGCCTTCGATCACGTGGATAGGGCGCTCGCACTTCAGGCGCACTTCCTCGGTATCTTCCACGATATAGGTGGTAATGCCCTTGATCAGCGCGTGTTCCAGGCGCTTTTCTACCGGCTGGCTGCGCCAGGCCAGGTCTTCACCCTTGGCCTCTTTGGCGTCGCCACGGAAGCTTTCGGCCAGGCTGATCAGCGCCTCGGTCACCGCCATGATGTCGTCGCCGCGCATCAGCACCACGTCTTCGATGCGCTCGCGCAGCACCGGGTCCACCTCGTCGTACACTTCCAGCGCGCCGGCGTTCACGATACCCATGGTCATGCCGCGCTGAATAGCGTGATACAGGAATACGGCGTGAATGGCCTCGCGCACCTTGTTATTGCCACGGAAGCTGAACGACACGTTGGACACGCCGCCGGAAATCTTGGCGTGCGGCAGATTCTGCTTGATCCAGCCGGTGGCCTCGATGAAGTCCAGGCCGTAGCGGGCGTGTTCTTCGATACCGGTGGCCACGGCAAAGATGTTGGGGTCGAAGATGATGTCTTCCGGCGGGAAGCCCACTTCGTCCACCAGGATGCGGTAGCTCTTTTCGCAGATTTCCACCTTGCGGGCGTAGGTGTCGGCCTGGCCTACTTCGTCGAAGGCCATCACGATTACCGCCGCGCCGTAGCGGCGCAGCAGCCGCGCCTGCTCGACAAACTTGTCCTTGCCCTCTTTCAGCGAGATGGAGTTGACGATGCCCTTGCCCTGGATGCACTTGAGGCCGGCTTCGATCACGTCCCACTTGGAGCTGTCGATCATGATGGGCACGCGGGCGATGTCCGGCTCGGCGGCAATCAGGTTCAGAAAGCGCACCATGGCGGCGTGGGCGTCCAGCATGCCCTCGTCCATATTGATGTCGATCACCTGCGCGCCGTTTTCCACCTGCTGGCGCGCCACGTCCAGCGCCGTGGCGTAGTCACCGTTGAGGATGAGCTTGGCAAAGGCTTTGGAGCCGGTCACGTTGGTACGTTCGCCCACGTTCACAAACAGGTCTTTGTCGCCGATATTGAACGGCTCCAGGCCGGACAGGCGGCATTTGGGCTCGATCTGCGGCAGCGGGCGCGGCGGCAGGTCTTTCACCGCCTCGTAAATGGCCTTGATGTGGCCGGGCGTGGTGCCGCAGCAGCCGCCAATAATGTTCACCAGGCCAGACTCGGCCCACTCGCGAATCTGCGGCGCCATGTCTTCCGGCAACAGGTCATAGCCGGTGGGCGCCAGCGGATTGGGCAGACCGGCGTTGGCGTGCACCGACACGAAGGTATTCGCAATGCGCGACATTTCTTCTACATACGGGCGCAGCAGGTCCGGCCCCAGTGCGCAGTTCAGGCCAAAGCTCAGCGCATCGGCGTGCGACAGGCTGTTGTAGAAGGCTTCGGTGGTCTGCCCGGTGAGCGTACGGCCGGACTGGTCGGTAATGGTGCCCGAGATCATGATGGGCAGGCGCGTGATCTCGGGGTGCTCGTCGAAGTACTTGTGGATGGCAAACACCGCCGCCTTGGCGTTCAGCGTGTCGAAAATGGTTTCCACCAGCAGGAAGTCTGCCCCGCCTTTTACCAGGCCGTCGATGGCGGTGGTGTAGGTGTCCACCAGTTCGTCAAAGGTGACATTGCGGTAACCCGGGTCGTTCACGTCCGGGCTGATGCTACAGGTACGGCTGGTGGGGCCCAGTACGCCAGCGCAGAAACGCGGCTTGTCTGGCGTGGCGGCGGTTTGCGCCACACACAGGTCTTTTACCAGCTTGGCCGCAGCGTGGTTCAGCTCCCACACCAGCGACTGCATGTCGTAGTCAGCCATGGCGATGGCGGTGGCGTTGAAACTGTTGGTCTCGATAATGTCCGCGCCCGCATCCAGATAGGCTTGGTGAATCTCGGCAATGATCTGCGGCTGGGTCAGCACCAGCAGGTCGTTATTGCCTTTTACGTCTACCGGCCAGTCGGCAAACCGCTCCCCGCGATACTGGGCCTCGGTCAGCTTGTATTGCTGAATCATGGTGCCCATACCACCGTCCAGAATCAGGATGCGGCGGGAAAGCAGGTCGTAAGCGGGGTGCGATAACAGTTTTGACATGGCAAAGGCGGCTTTAATTAAGTAAAACTACGTAGACACAAGAGCTTAATCTTATCATTGCATTTTGGCCCGAGCGGGTCATCCTATAGAACAAGAGAGCATAACAATGCCAAGAGAGCCGTATATGTCTACGTTTTTCAGCCGCCCGGCGTGGCTATTGCTGGCCGCGGCCTCGGCCCAGGCCGCCCCGCCGCTACACATTGGTGTCGCAGAATCCGACGCCGCGCCGATTGTGGTACTGAACGCGCAGCGCCAGCTGGACAGCGGCCTCTCCAAAGACCTGGGGCTGGCCCTGGCGCAAGCGCTGGGTAGCAGTGCGCGCTTTAGTGTGCTGTCGCGCAACCGTATCGAATCGGCACTGGAACAAAGCAAGGTGGACGTGGTGTGCAATGCCAACCCGGCCTGGTTCGGCAATGCCGACAAACTGGGCTGGACGCAAGACTTCTACCCCCAGATCGAGCGGGTCGCGACCCTGGCCAGCCACCTGCGCACCATTCAGGGCATCCAGGACCTGGCCGCGCAGCGCGTGGGCGTGATACGCGGCTATCACTACCCGGCACTGGTACCGCTGTGGCAAAACGGCGGCGCCACACGGGTAGACCATCCGCAGCTGGACTCCAGCCTGGAAGCCCTGCAAATGGGCATGATCGACGCAGTAGTCAGCTCGGAGCTGGAACTGGCCGCCTGGGTAAAGCGCAACCCGCAGCCTGGCAAGCGGCTACGCCTGCAGCCCTGGGTGGTGTCGGTACTGCAAACGCGCTGCGCTGTGGCCCCGCAGAGCCGCTACACGGTAGCGCAGCTGAACCAGGCCATCAGCCTGCTGGAAAAGCAGGGTAAAACCAGGCGCATCATACAAGGCTATAGCTGGAAAACCAGCTAGCCAGCGGTTGACGCTGGCACGCAGCCAGCTATGCTGATGGCTTGCCACCCTAACGGCTACTGACCATGCCCCATTATCTGTACCTGCACGGTTTCCAGTCTGGCCCGCAGTCGCTCAAAGCGCGCGAAACCCAGGCCTATCTGCACGCCATCGCCCCCGAGGCCAGCTTTAGCAGCCCGCAGCTCTCACCCTACCCGGCACAGGCCATCGCGCAAACCGAAGCGCTGATTGCCAGCCTGCAGCAACCCGTGGTGCTGATAGGCAGCTCGCTGGGCGGCTATTACGCTACCTGGCTGGCCGAACGCTTTGGCCTGCCTGCGGTGCTGATCAACCCGGCTATCCGCCCCGAGGCCGAGCTGGCGCGCTTCATGGGCCCGCTGCACAACCCGTATACCGGCGAACACTACACGCTGGGCCCACAACATATGGATGAGCTGATTGCCCTGCGCCCGCCACGGCTGCATGCGGCCAACTACTGGCTGGTACTGGGCACGGCAGATGAAGTGCTGGATTGGCGTGACGCCGTGCGCTACTACGCTGGCGCCCGCACCACGGTATTGAATGGCGACGATCATCGCCTGCAAGGTTGGCCGCAATGCCTGCCCGGCCTGCTGGGCATGGAAGGGAAGCAGCCCCAGCTGCCACAGCCAAACCCGTAGCAGGCCGGTGGCGCCTTAGCCACCGTCGCGCTGGTTGGCGTAGTCGCCGCGGGCGGCGTGGCACAGCACGCTGGCCAGCAGGTCCAGCTTGAGCGGCTTGGTCAGAAAATCATCCATGCCGGCCTGCATGCAGGCCTGGCGGTCTTCTTCGAAGGCATTGGCGGTCAGTGCCACAATATCCGGCTGTACCGGCAGATCCTGGGTGCGGATGGCCACGGTGGCCTCTACCCCGCTCATATTGGGCATCTGCATGTCCATCA
>JAIXTB010000310.1 GCA_027484385.1 Neisseriaceae bacterium
CGGCGTGCCGACACCGGCGAGGCACAGATGGTGCCGCTGTCGCAGGTGGCCAGCATTGTGCCGGCCACCAGTCCGCGCCAGATCGAGCGTACCGACCTGATGCGCGAGATCAGCGTCACGGCCAACATCAGCGGCCGTAGCTCGGGCGAGGTGTTTGCCGATGTCGACAAGGCGCTGAAGGCGGTGACGCTGCCGGCCGGCGTGGTGCTGTCGCAGCAAGGCGAGCGCCAGGACATGCAGGAGTCGCTGGGCTACGCCGTGCAGGCACTGGCCATGGGGGTGATCTTCATCTACATGATTCTGGCGGCGCAGTTCCGCAGCTTTACCCTGCCCATCACCATCATGGTGGCGCTGCCACTGGCTTTTGTCGGCGTGTTTGTGGCGCTGCTGCTGTTTGGCTCCACGCTGAACATGTTCTCGGTGATCGGCATCATCATGCTGATGGGCCTGGCGTCCAAGAACGGTATCTTGCTGGTGGACTTCATCAACCAGAGCCGGCGCGAGGGCATGTCGCGGCTGGATGCCATCGTGGAGGCCGGCCGCGTGCGGCTGCGCCCCATCATGATGACCAGCCTGGCCATGATCTTTGGCATGCTGCCGCTGGCGCTGGCCAGCGGGGCGGGGTCGGAAACGCAGCGCCCCATGGCGCACGCCATTATCGGCGGCATGATTACGTCTACCGTGCTGACGCTGATCGTGGTGCCGGTGGTGTACACCTATATGGACGGCCTGCGTAGCCGCATCCGCCGCCTGCTGGCGCGGCTGAGCGGACAAAAGGTTGCCCAGGCGCACGACTAGCCTGCTGTAACGGCCACAACAAAGCCACCCGCGTGCGGGTGGCTTTGTCTTGCGTGCAGGGCCAGGGCGCTGCGCCCGCTACGCGTGCATGGCGGCTAGGCGGCGCTAGTCGTCTTCTTCATAACGGCTGGCGTTTTTGATGAGCTCGTTGCTGATAGCCGGGGCGCTATCGCAGTAGCTGGCGCGGAAGATGGTGCTATCACCAATGGCTGCCCGCCAGCTGCGGCCAACCATGTGGATATTGCTGACCCCGAAGCGCGCCAGGTCTTCCAGCGAGTAGTCAAAGCCGTGTGTATCGGGAAACTGCTGGCGCCAGGCGGGGTGTTGGCCGCATACCGTTAACAGCGGGTTGACGCCGATCTGGCGAAAAAACGCTGCTTCGTATTGCTGCATCCAGTCGTTTTCTTCGATGGCACGCAGCCGGGCCTGGGCGTCATCGGGGTAGCGTTGTTGTATCCGTGCACGCCAGTCTGCCTGCAGCATGCCGCCATGCCATAGCAGCCGGCTGTTTGGCAGCAGGTATTTGTTTCTGCCTGCCGGGAAAATATAGTTGGCGCAGGACGACGCGCATTCACCAAACACGCGCACGTTGAGCTGCTGCTTGTAGACCAGCATACCCAGGCGGATGCCATCGTACAGGCTGCCGCCCTGGCTGGAGATATCCAGCGTGTCGGGTTTGGGGTTGGCCGCCTGGTAGAGCGCCAGCGCGTCGTCTACCGTACTCGCTTTGATCTTGCCGTTGTACACCAGGCGCTTGCCATCACTGCTGAGGGTAATGGTGGCGCGGCTGGCCTCTTCGCGTGCCTTGTTGTGGGCACAGCCGGACAAGGCGAGCAGCAGGCACAGCAGGGGGAGGGTAGGGCGAAAATGGGTGTGCATGGCGTGGTGGCATGTTTTTTTACCATTGTGCGCATGCCGCCCGGGTTTGTGAAGCCATGCTGGCCTGCCGGGTAGCCGCCGCAGCGCCCCCGGCAGGTGTCTTGCAGCTTACTGCTTGACGTAAACCAGCTGTGCCGGCATTGGCGCAGGGAAGTCCTGGCCGCCCAGCGCTTCGCGGATGGTTTTGTTGGTGTCGAAATACACCTGCCAGTAGTGGTCGTTATGGCAGTACGGGCGTACTGCCAGTACCGGGCCCACCAGGTTGAACTCCAGGATTTCCACCTCTACCGCCGGGGTAGCCAGGACATTGGGGATGGTGGCAATGCGCTGTTTCAGCACAGCGACGGCAGCCGGGAAATCGGCATTGCCGGAGAGCTGGGCCTTGAGCTCGACACGACGGTGCGGGTTGCTGCTGTAGTTTTGCAGGGTGTCGCCCAGGATTTTGCTGTTACCCACCATGGTCAGTACGTTGTCCGGGGTATTCAGCGCGGTGGTGAACAGGCCGATTTCGCGCACGGTACCGGTGACACCACCGGCGGTCACAAAGTCACCGGCCTTCATCGGGCGCAGCACGATCAGGAACACGCCGGCCGCAAAGTTGGACAGCAGGCCGGACCACGCCATGCCGATGGCCACACCGGCAGCGGCAAACAGCGCGGCAAAGGTGGTGGTCTGGATACCGAAATAGCCCAGAATGCCGACCACCAGCATGATGTTGAGGGTAACGTTAATGACGGTGCCCATGTAACGCATGATGGTAGCGTCGACATGCTGGCGTGCCAGCGCGCGTTGCACCAGGTTGCCCACCACGCCGATCAGCCAGCGGCCCAGTACCCAGAACAGGATGGCGGCCAGCAGTTTTACGCCTACATCGATGGCGTACGTACCCAGTACCTGTTGCCACTGCGAAATATCGCTCTGATTCATGTGCTATTCCTTTAAAGTCTGTTTAATAGTCATTACAGCTGTTCCAGTTAAGCACACGGGGTGGGCACTCACAAGCGCATTACTAATGGCAATAAATCCGGCGCAGGGTGCTACCGGCGTTTTGTCCACAACGGGGCGACTTATGTCAAAGCACGGGGCGGGGCGGGCGCGGTATAATGCGGCCAACTTATCAGACCCACTCAGGCCGACATGACACAGCTCAAGAATGACACCTTCCTGCGCGCGCTGCTGAAGCAGCCGGTTGACTACACCCCGATCTGGATGATGCGCCAGGCTGGCCGTTACCTGCCGGAATACCGTGCTACCCGCGCCAAGGCGGGCAGTTTCATGGGTCTGTGTACCAGCCCGGATTACGCTACCGAAGTCACCCTGCAGCCACTGGAGCGCTTCCCGCTGGATGCGGCCATCCTGTTCTCCGACATCCTGACCGTGCCGGACGCCATGGGCCTGGGCCTGTACTTTGCCGAAGGCGAAGGCCCCAAGTTCGAGCGCACGCTGCGCGATGAAGCCGCCATCCAGGCGCTGGAAGTGGCCCCGCTGGAAAAACTGCAGTATGTGTTTGATGCCGTCAGCAGCATCCGCCGTGCGCTGGATGGCCGCGTGCCGCTGATCGGCTTCTCCGGCAGCCCGTTTACCCTGGCTTGCTACATGATCGAAGGTGGTGGCTCGGCTGACTTCCGCCACGTGAAAGCCATGTTGTACGCCCGCCCGGAACTGCTGCACCGCATTTTGCAGATTACCGCGCAGTCGGTAACGGCCTACCTGAACGCCCAGATTGCTGCTGGTGCGCAGGCCGTGCAGATTTTTGATACCTGGGGTGGTGCACTCAGCCACGCCGCCTACCGCGAGTTCTCGCTGGCCTATATGCAGCAGATCATTGCCGGCCTGACCCGCGAGGTGGATGGCCGCCGCGTACCGGTGATCGTGTTTACCAAAGGTGGCGGCCAGTGGCTGGAAACCATCGCCGGTATTGGTGCCGATTGCGTGGGTCTGGACTGGACCACCGACATTGGCCTGGCGCGTGCCCGCGTGGGCGAGCAGGTGGCGCTGCAGGGTAACTTCGACCCGAATGCGCTGTTTGGCAGCCCGGCGTCGATCGAGGCGGAAGCCGCGCGCATTCTTGCCGCTTACGGCCACGGTAGCGGCCATGTGTTCAACCTGGGCCATGGTATTTCGCAGTTTGCCGACCCGGCACACGCCGGTGCGCTGGTAGACGCCGTGCACCGTTTGTCACGCCAGTACCACCTGTAACAACACTGCATTTTGCCGGCGGCCATCGTATGATGCGGTGGCCGTTTTTTATTGTTGGCCGCCCTTTGCGCAGGGGGCTTGACAGCTGCGGGCAGTGTTGTTCCTGTACTTATTCACACGCTCGATAAGTTTGTGAGCTTTCTGTCAAGCGCTGGCGATAAAAAAACCGCTAAAAACGTAAGTATCTGAATTTTAAAGATAAAATATTTAGATTAATTTTTGTGCAATCTAACGCAGAGGCCGGTTTGGCGGCCTTCGGATGCACTGAACTACAGCTTGTTCACAAAGTTATCCACAGCATCTGTGCACAGCTTGCGCCAAGCCAATACCGGCGTGGCCTGGCGGGGAAACGGGAGTTCATTTGACTGAGCACGTGATACTGGGTGTGTGGCTGGATGTGCCGCTACGCGCCGCCTTCAGCTACCTGCATGACAGCCCGCTGCCGGATGGTACCCGGGTAAAAGTAGCCTTTGGCCCACGCGAGATGTGTGGCGTTATCGACAACAGCATACCGCCCCCCGCCGTGGCGCCGGACAAACTCAAGCCCATACTGGCGGTGCTGGACGAGCTGCCGCCACTGCCGGCCTTGTTGCTGGAACAAGTGCAGTTTGCTGCCCGCTACTACCTGCACCCGGTGGGGCAGGCCTTGTTTACCGCCCTGCCTACCAGCCTGCGCGAGGCTCGGCCGGTCAAACAGGCCGACTACCATTATTACCAGCTCAGCGCGCAGGGGCTGGCCAGCCCGCCGCCAGCGCGTAGTACCGTCAAAACCCTGCTATGGCAGGCTTTGCAGCAGCCGCTCAGCCGTGACGCCCTGCGCCAGCTGCACCCGCAGGCAGGCAGTTACCTCAAAGCCGGCCTGGCTAGCGGCGATATTAGCGTGCTGCCATGGCAGCCTGCCGCGCTGCGGGTAGAAGGCGCGCTGCCACTGAATGCCCAGCAAGAGGCGGCACGCGCGGGCGTGGCGGCAGCGCTCGGCGGCTTTGCCGCGTTTCTGCTGCACGGCATTACCGGTAGCGGCAAAACCGAGGTCTACCTGCAGCTGATTGCCCAGGTGTTGGCCGCAGGCCGCCAGGTGCTGGTGATCATTCCCGAAATCAACCTGACCCCGCAGCTGATCGACCGCTTTGCCCGGCGCTTTCCTGCCACCGGTATTGCCTGCCTGCATAGCGGCCTGTCCGATGGCGAACGCTTGCAAGGCTGGCTGGATGCCTGGCAGGGCCGCGCCGGCATTGTCATCGGCACCCGCCTGGCGGTATTTACCCCGCTGCCGCAGCTGGGCCTGGTGATTGTGGACGAGGAACACGATGGCTCGTTCAAGCAGCACGACGGCCTGCGTTACCACGCGCGCGACCTGGCGGTATGGCGTGCGCACCGGCAGCAGGTGCCGGTGCTGCTGGGCAGCGCCACGCCCAGCCTGGAAACCGTGGCCAATGTGGAAGCCGGGCGCTACCGCAAGCTGGTGTTGAATCAGCGTGCCCACGACGGCGCCAACCTGCCGCAGATCGGCCTGCTGGACGTGCGGCGGCAAAAGCTGGACGATGGCCTGGCGCCAGAGGTAATCGCGGCGCTGCGCCAGCGCCTGGCCCGGGGCGAGATGAGCTTGGTGTTCATCAACCGTCGCGGTTACTCGCCGGTACTGGCGTGTACCGACTGCGGCTGGACATCCGCCTGCCGCCATTGCAGTGCCCGCATGGTGCTACACCTGACTGCCCGTCAGCTGCGCTGCCACCACTGCGGTGCGCAGCAGCGCATCCCCGTTCAGTGCCCTGACTGCGGCAACCCCGACATCAAGCCG
>JAIXTB010000077.1 GCA_027484385.1 Neisseriaceae bacterium
CGAGCGCCAGCGTTCTGAGCAGCTGCGCCTGCAGCAGATCGCGTTTGAGAAAGAGCAGGCCGAGCGCGCGCATCTGCAGTCCTTTATCGACCGCTTCAAGGCCAAGGCCAGCAAGGCCAAGCAGGCGCAAAGCCGCGTGAAAGCACTGGAGCGCATGGAGAAGATTGCGCCGGTACTGGCCGACGCCGAATTCCAGTTCGAGTTCAAAGAGCCGTCCAGCCTGCCCAACCCCATGCTGACGCTGAGCGAAGCCGCCTTCGGCTACCCGGCGCCAGATGACGCACCCGCCGGCACGCCGCCTACGGTGATCGTGCAGGGCGTGCGCCGCTCGGTGCTGGCCGGCCAGCGCATCGGCATTCTGGGCGCCAACGGCCAGGGTAAATCCACCCTGGTGAAAACCGTGGCCGAGGCGCTGCGCCCGGTCAGCGGCGAAGTCATCCGCGGCAAGGGCCTGAGCATCGGCTACTTCTCGCAGCAGGAGCTGGACGTACTGCGCCCCGAGGACGACCCGCTGCAGCACATGCTGCGCCTGGCGCGCGATACGCCAGCCGCGCTGCGCCCACCCGCCGCCGACTGCCGCGAACAAGGCCTGCGTAACTTTCTGGGCACCTTCAATTTCAGCGGCGACATGGTGAAGCAAGCCGTCGGCAGCATGAGCGGCGGCGAAAAAGCCCGCCTGGTGCTGTGCATGATCGTGTGGCTGCGCCCCAACCTGCTGCTGCTGGATGAACCGACCAACCACCTGGACCTGGCCACGCGCGAGGCGCTGAGTGTGGCGCTCAACGAATTCGAAGGCTCGGTGATGCTGGTCAGCCACGACCGCGCCCTGCTGCGCGCCGTGTGCGACGAGTTCTGGCTGGTATCGCGCGGTGGCGTCAGCGACTTTGAAGGCGACCTGGACGACTACCAGGTGTACCTGCTGGAAGAAGCCAAGCGCCGCCGCGAAGAAGCTGCCGGCAAGCGCTGATAGCCAACCACACTGCCTTCCCGCCCCCTGCTGCAGTCCGTCAGCCGGGGGCGCTGTTTTTTGGCGACTGTCGCGTATGCGCGCCGGCCCGGTATCAGGGTTCCGGCAGCGCGGCAATCGGCCATTTTTATAAAAAATACCCGGATAAATATGGCTATTATTGGAAAGGGAATACAAAAGAATAAACTGACGGAGAGACACAATGCGTTTTATCGATAACCTGACCATGCGCGGCAAGTTCATGGTGACTTTCCTGCTTAGTGGCGGCGTCCTGGTACTGGCCATGCTGTTCCTGCTATGGCAAGTGGGCAGCATCCGCCAATCGGTACAGACGCTTGCCGACAATGCCCTGCCCTCGATCGAGACCACCGGCGACATTAGCCAGCTGCGCCTGCGCTATCGCGTACGCAGCCTGGAAATGCTGCTGGCCACCACGCCGGAAGAGCAAGCCAAGCTGACTAAATCACTGCAGGAACTGGACGGCAAACTGGGCGAGGCGCTGAAAGCCTACGAGCCGCTGATCACCAACGACGAAGAACGCCAGACCTACCAAGCCACCGTAGCAGCAGCTAGCGCCTACCGGGCGGCAGTCGAACAAGCCCTTGCCCTGCGCGCGCAAGGCAAAGAAGCCGAAGCGCTGGCACTATCCAAAAAAGAGTGGGTAACGCTAGCCAACCAGCTACGCGACCAGACCGACAAACTGGGCAAGTTCAAGCATGACCATGCCAGCCAAGCCGCTACGGCCGCCCGCGATTCGGTCTCCAGTACGGTACTGGTGGGTAACACTGCCTTGGTACTGGCCCTGCTGCTGGCCATTCTGTTGTCGTTCCTGATGGCACTGCGCATCAGCCGCCGCCTGCGTGACACCATCGATGCGGCCAACCACATAGCCGAAGGCAATCTGTGCAGTGCCATGCCCCCCGTCACCCGCGACGAAATCGGCCAGATGATCCAGGCCATGTCGCGTATGCAGCACCAGCTGCGCGAAGCGATGCTGGAAACCCGTGACAGCGCCCAAACGCTGCTGCAATCGTCCCAGCTGCTGCATCACTCGGTAAAGGACATGGAAAACGCCGTAGGCCTGCAAAGCGAAGCCGCCTCCGGCATTGCGGCCAACACCGAACAGCTGACCGTCTCCATCAGCCACGTGGCCAGCAATACCGAATCGGCAGCCAGCCTGACGCGTACCTCCGACGAACAGGCGGTACAGGGCTACGCCATGCTGCAGGACCTGATCAAGCGTACGCAGGACGTGGCGGGCGTGGTGACATCTGCCGCAGAACGCATTGCCCAGCTGCAAGATGACTCGTCGCGCATTTCCACCATCGTGGCGGTTATCAAAGACATTGCCGACCAGACCAACCTGCTGGCACTGAACGCTGCCATCGAAGCTGCCAGGGCAGGTGAAATGGGCCGCGGCTTTGCCGTGGTAGCCGACGAAGTCCGCAAGCTGGCGGAGCGCACCGCACAATCCACCAACGAAATCGTAGGCATGGTCACCAGCATCCAGCAGTCCACACAGCAGGTGGTAACCGAGGTCGGCAACGGTGTGGCCATGGTCAACACCAGCGTGGCCGATGCCCGCAGCGCTGGCGAAAGTGTGGCCAACCTGCGCAATATGTCCCAGCAGATTGCCGGCATCGTGGCGGAACTGAGCAGCGCCTTGCAGCAACAGTCGCAGGCCTCGACAGAGGTGGCGCAGCGTATCGAAAG
>JAIXTB010000302.1 GCA_027484385.1 Neisseriaceae bacterium
AGTACCGATGGAAACCGCCAAGCGCACCCACGCGCTGCCGCCGTAGGGTTGGCCGCGTCGCGCCCTCCCCCCCGGCCCCTCTCCCGCAGGGCGAGGGGAGCACACCAGCGCTACACCTTGCTACGTTGGCCGCATCGCTCAGGCGGCTGGCGCAAGCCTACCTACGGCTGCGTACCGTCATTGCGCTCTCCCGCAGGGCGTGAAGTGGCGCACATCAACGATCTATGCGGGGTAAGGTTGGCCGCATGGCGCCCTCTCCCCCGGCCCCTCTCCCGCAGGGCGAGGGGGCACACCAGCGCGCGATACCTTGCCGGGTTGGCTGCAGCGCTCAGGCCGCTGGCTCAAGGCTACCTACGGCTGCGCACCGGCATTGCGCTCTCCCGCAGGGTGTGAGGTGGCACACATCAACGATCTATGCGGGGTAAGGTTAGCCGCATGGCACCTCGCCCCTGCCTGTTTGTCATAGGGTATGCGGCGGCAGCCGCATGATTTCAATAAATGGCGCCATATTGCTGGCGGGCTGGCTATGCTTGAAAGTAGGCAGCCCAATAGCCGGTATACCGGCGCAAAACCATGGTGCTGCCAAAACTTTCTGATGCCGTGTTCGTTGATTAAGGGGCAACGTCATGGAAAACCCGGGGGCCAAACTCAAGCCCGTGATGCAGCTGTCGGGGGTACGCGTACTGCAGGGCACGGTGTTGCTGTTGCTACTGGGCGGGGTGGCCACCTGGTGGCTGCTGGACGAGCTGCAGCACTCGCGGCTGCAGGCGCGTTACTTTGCCGGGGTGGCGAGCGACGCCACCTACAGCGTGCAGCCGGGGCCCAGCAGCGCTATCCGCTACCCGCAGCCAGGCGGGCCGTACGATGCGCGGCTGGGCTATGCGCAGCTGCCGCAGTACCTGCAGCGGCTGCAGCAGCGCGGCTACCAGGTGCAAAGCCAGGCGGTGCAGTCGTCGCCCATGCTGGCGCTGGCCGAGCACGGCCTTACCGCGCCGCTGCTGCCGCTGGGACTGTTTATACCCTACGCCGAAAAAGACCAGGCCGGGCTGACGCTGACCGATAGCCGCGGCCACGCTTTGTACCAATCGCGTTTTCCGCAGCGGGTGTACGCGGATTTTGCCGCGCTGCCGCCCCTGCTGGTGGATAGCCTGCTGTATATCGAAAACCGCAGCCTGCTGCAGCAAGACAGCCCCACGCGCAACCCGACGGTGGAGTGGGGCCGCCTGGGCAAGGCGCTGCTGGATAAATCCGTCAACCTGTTTACCCCCGGCTACCGGCCCGCGGGCGCCAGCACGCTGGCTACGCAGATCGAAAAATACCGCCACTCGCCCGGTGGCCGCACTGCGTCCGAGCAGGAAAAGCTGCGCCAGATGCTGTCGGCGTCGGTACGCGCCTACCGCTTTGGCGAGGATACGCTGGCCGCCCGCCGCCAGCTGGTGCTGCAGTATCTGAACACGGTGCCGTTGGCCGCACGGCCGGGTATCGGCGAAATCGCCGGCATAGGCGACGGCATGTGGGCGTGGTACGGCCGCAGCTTTGGCGAGGTAAACCGCGCGCTGGCGCCACAGTCGCCCATGCCGCTGGCCGAGCGCGCCGCGGTGTTCAAAGAAGCACTGAGCCTGATGATTGCGCAGCGCAGCCCCTCGTATTACCTGAATGAAGATATCCACGTGCTGCAGGGGCTGACCGACAGCTACCTGCGGCTGATGGCGCGCGACGGGCTGATTTCGCCAGCGCTGCTGCAGGCGGCGCTGGGGGTGTCGCTGCAGCAGGAACGCGCCCGTGCCCCCCGCCAGGCCGCTGCCCCTGCGCAGGTAAAAGGCAGCAATGCGGTACGCGTGAAGCTGGCCAGCCTGCTGGGCGTACCGCGCCTGTACGAGCTGGACCAGCTGGACCTGCACGCCCACAGCACGCTGGACGCCACGCTGCAGCGCCAGGTTACCGCCGTTCTGCAGGGCCTGCGCCAGCCGGCGGCCGCCCGTGCCGCCGGGCTGATGGACGAACGCCTGCTGCAGCAGGGTGCCCCGCAGGGCGTGACCTACAGCTTTACCCTGCTGGAGCGCACCCCCGGCGGCAACAAGGTGCGGGTGCAGGCCGACAACTTCGACCAACCGCTGGACATCAACGAAGGCGTCAAGCTGGACCTGGGCTCCACCGCCAAGCTGCGCACGCTGGTGACCTACCTGGCGGTGATCAGCGAGCTACACCAGCACTACGCCGCGCAAGACAAGGCCGCGCTGGATAAGGCGCTGCAGCAAGACAGCCTGCCGCTGCTCACGCGCTGGGCCATAGACTATCTGCGCCAGCAAGACGACCGCAGCCTCACCCCCATGCTGCAAGCCGCCATGGCGCGGCAGTATTCGGCCAGCCCGGCCGAGCCGTTTTTTACCGGCGGCGGCCTGCACACCTTCAACAACTTCGACAAGCAGGATAACGGCAAGGTGATGTCGGTGGCCGAGGCCACGCAGCGCTCGGTAAACCTGGTGTACGTGCGGCTCATGCGCGACGTGGTGCGCTACTACATGGCACCGGTGGGCGGCAGCGCCCCGCCCGCCGACGACCTGGCCTACCTGCGCCGCTTTGCCGACCGCGAGGGGCGCACCTTCCTGGCGCGCTTCTACCAGCAGTACCGTGGCAAAACGCTGCAAGAGGTAGACCAGCTGCTGGGCCAGCGTGCTGCCGGCCGCAGCAAGCGCCTGGCCGTTATCCACCGCAGCATCCAGCCGCAGGCCAGCCTGCAGCCATACCTGGCCTTTATCCAGCAGCACGGCGGCAAAACCGCCAGCGACGCCGACAGAAAAACCCTGCTGCGCCTGTACGCCGAGTACGCGCCCGGCCAGCTCAGCCTGGCCGACCGCGCCTATCTGGCCGGCATCCACCCGCTGGAGCTATGGCTGGTGGCCTACTGGCACGCCAACCCCGGCGCCGGCTGGGCCGAGCTGGTAAAAGCCAGCACCGACGTGCGGCAGGAGGTATACGGCTGGCTGTTTAAAAGCCACGCCAAGGGCGGCCAGGCCTCGCGTATCCGGCAGATGAAAGAGGTAGACGCCTTTGCCCGCGTACACCAGCAGTGGCAGCAGATGGGCTACCCCTTCGATACCCTGGTGCCGTCCTACGCCACCGCGCTGGGCGCCAGCGCCGACCGCCCGGCCGCGCTGGCCGAGCTGATGGGCATCCTGTCGGCAGACGGCCGCCGCCTGCCCACCGTCTACCTGGACCGGCTACAGTTTGCCGCCGGTACGCCCTACGAAACCACGCTGCAGCAGCCGCCCGCCCAGACACGGCAGGTGCTGCCGCCCGAGGTAGCACAGGTGGTACGCAACGCGCTGCAGCAAGTCGTCGAGCAAGGCACGGCACGGCGTGTGAGTGGCGCCTTCGACCTGGCAGATGGCAGCCATATTGTCGTTGGCGGCAAAACCGGCACCGGCGACCACCGCTTCAAGACCTTTGCCAAAGGTGGCATACAAACCGGCGAACGCGTGGTCAGCCGCGCTGGCGCCTTTGCCTTTTATCTGGGCGACCGCTACTTCGGCACCATGGTGGCCTACGTAGCCGGCGAGCAAGCCGGCAGCTACCGGTTCACCAGCGCGCTGCCGGTGCAGATCCTGAAAACCATCGCCCCCACGCTGCAACAGCAGCTCACCCTCACCCCGGCACCGGGCGACAGCACGCAGCGGCCAACCTCGGGCTAGCGCCGAGGCGTGTGGTAATCAGGTTGGCCGCAGCGCGCCTTCACCCCGGCCCGTCTCCGGTGGGGCGAGGGGGCACACCAGCGCGCGATACCTTGCTACGTTGGCCGCATCGCTCAAGCGGCTGGCTCCCTCCACGGCTGCGCACCATGATTGCTTTCTCCCGTAGGGTAAGGGGTGGCGGATATCAACGATCTATGCGGGGCAAGGTTGGCCGCAGCGCGCCCTCCCCGCGGCCCGTCTCCGGTGGGGCGAGGGGGCACACCAGCACGCGATACCTTGCCAGGTTGGCCGCAACACGCAGGCCGAAGGTTGGCCGCAGTGTAGCGCCCACCCAGCACGCTACCCACGGCTGCGCACCATCATTCCCCTCTCCCCCTGGGAGAGGGGCCAGGGGTGAGGGCTTGCGGCCAACATGGACCCGCCAGTAAACGGCCTAGCGCCCGCTGCGCAGCTGCTGCCAGATGCGGGTGTAGCCGTTGATGGTTTTGGGGTCGGGGGTGAGCGCCACAAAGCTGCCTTGCAAGTCGGCAGGCTGCGGGAAGATGGTGCGGTTGCTCACCAGCGCGGGCTGCATGTGTGGGCGGGCGGCCAGTACGGCGGTGGCGTAGGCCACGTGGTTGGCGTTGGCGGCGGCGGTTTTCGGGTCCAGCATGGCGTTGATGTAGGCGTGGGCGTTGTCTACGTTGGCCGCATCGCGCGGGATGGCCCACATGTCTACCCACAGGTCGGCGCCGGGGGCCAGCAGCGCCTGGATCTTGATGCCGTTGCGCGCTTCTTCGGCGCGCTGGCGCGCCAGGTTAAAGTCGCCGTTATAGCCCATGGCTACGCACAGGTCGCCGCTGGCTATCTGGTTGTAGTAGCTGGAACCGGAAAACAGCTTGTAATGCGGGCGCACGGCTTTGAGCTTGCTGGCTACGGTCTGGTAGTCAGCAAGCTTGTTGCTGTTGGGGTCCAGGCCAAAATAGTGCAGCGCCACCGGGAAGAACTCGCTGGGCGAATCCAGCACGCTGATGCCACAGCCTTTCAGTTTGGCGGTGTATTCGGGCTTGAAGATCAGGTC
>JAIXTB010000244.1 GCA_027484385.1 Neisseriaceae bacterium
CCCGCGCTGCCGCCCGTAAAGCGGCAGCCGACGCCGCCAAAGCCGCCGATGCGGCCAACCCGGACAGCCCGCCCGCCACCACACCCGCACAAACCGGCATGGACGACGCCAAACGCGCCGCCATCGAAGCCGCCATGGCGCGTGCGGCAGCCCGCAAAGCCGCCGCCCAGGCACAGAAAGACGCATCCGAATGAGCCGCCACGCTACCCATATCGCCCAGCCCGTCACCGTTTCCCGGGTGATGATGAAAGTGCTGGCCGCCCTGCTGCCCGGCATTGCCGTCTCGGTGTACTGCTTTGGCCCCGGCGTACTGGTGCAGCTGCTGCTGGCCACGCTCACCGCGCTGGGTGCCGAGGCCGCTGTACTGCGGTTGCGCCAGCGCCCTGTCGCCCCCGCTCTGGCCGACCTGTCGGCCGTCGTCACCGCCTGGCTGCTGGCGCTATCCATGCCGCCGCTGGGCGCGTGGTGGATGATCGTCGTGGCAACACTGTTTGCCATTGTGCTGGGCAAACAGCTGTACGGCGGCCTGGGCAACAACCCGTTCAACCCGGCCATGGTGGGCTTTGCGGTGATGATCGTATCGTTTCCGGCGCAGATGGCGGCCTGGGGCACACCGTTGGCCGCAATGGACGCCGCCGCGCAGCTGCAATGGATCTTCACCCACACCCTGCCTGCCGGCAGTAGCGTGGACGCAGTGTCCAGCGCCACCCCGCTGGACGTGCTGAAAACCGGCCTGCTGCAAGGCGGGCAGGATGTCGCCCAGCTGCTGCAACAGCCGCGCTTTGGCCAATGGGGTAATGCCGGCGGCGAATGGGTAGCGCTGGCGTGGGCACTGGGCGGGCTGTGGCTGTGGCAGCAAAAGCTGATCCCGTGGCGCACACCGCTGGCCATGCTGGCCGGCGTGCTGGCGGTGAGCCTGCCGCTGTGGCTGTGGCAGCCGGCGCACTACGCCAGCCCGCTGTTCCACCTGCTGAACGGTGCCACGCTGCTGGCGGCCGGCTTTATCGTGACCGACCCGGTGAGCGGCAGTACCACGCCGCTGGGGCGGCTGATTTTCGGCTTTATGGTGGGCGTGCTGGTGGTGGTGATTCGCGTGTTTGGCGGTTTTCCCGACGCGGTAGCGTTTGCCGTGCTGATCATGAATATGGCGGTGCCGTTCATCGACCAAACCACCCAGCCGCGTGTCTTCGGCCGCAAAGGGGGGCGCCATGCGTAATGCTGCCACCCAAGCTCGCCGCAGCGCCATCACACTGGCAGCCTTTGCCGCTACCGCCACCGTGCTATTGGCGGGCACCTGGCTGGCCACGCATCAGCAAGTAGAAGCCAACGAAGCCGCCACCCGCGCCGCCCTGCTGGGACAGGCGCTGCCGGCAGGCAGCTTCGACAACGACCTGGCCGCCAGCGCCCTGCCCCTGCCGCGCAGCGTGGCGCAGCAGCTGGTACAGCGTGATTCGGCCAAGGTGTACCTGGCGCGCCAGCATGGCCAGCTTAGCGGCGTGGTGCTGGAAGCCGCCGCGCCCAACGGCTACGGCGGGCGCATCGAGCTGCTGGTCGGCATTGCCCGCGACGGCACGGTGCAAGGCGTACGCGTGGTGAGCCACCGTGAAACGCCAGGGCTGGGCGACTATATCGACCTGGCGGTCAGCCCCTGGGCGCGCCAGTTTGCCGGCAAGCCGGCCGACAGCCGCTGGGCGGTGAAAAAAGACGGCGGCGATACCGACTACATCAGCGGCGCCACCATCTCGGCCCGCGCCGTGAGTGCAGCAGTGGCACGCTGCAGCGATTACTACCGCAGTGCGCAAGCGCGCCTGCTGCAAGGACAACCATGAGTACACCCCCTACCGTGTGGCAAGACATCGCCCGCAAGGGCCTGTGGCAACAAAACCCCGGCCTGGTACAGCTGCTGGGCCTGTGTCCGGTGCTGGCCATCAGCAATAACGTGGTCAACGCGCTGGCGCTGGGCCTGGCCACCACGCTGGTCACCGCGCTGTCCAGCGCCACCGTGTCCAGCGTGCGGCACTGGGTACCGCACGACATCCGCAACCCGGTGTTCATCATGATCATTGCCAGCCTGGTCACCTGTGTCGACCTGGCCATGAACGCCTGGCTGCACGAGCTCTACCTGGTGCTGGGCATTTTCATCCCGCTGATTACCACCAACTGCATCGTGATGGCCCGTGCCGAGGCCTTTGCCTCGCGCCAGCCGGTGCGCGAAGCCGCCTGGGATGGTGCCATGATGGGCCTGGGGCTAACCAGCGTACTGGTGGCACTGGGCGCGCTGCGCGAGCTGCTGGGCAAGGGCACGCTCCTGGCCGGCGCCGACAAGCTGTTCGGCCCCGTCGGCCACCACCTTAGCCTGCAGCTGGCCGGGCCCGATTACCAGTTCTTGCTGATGCTGCTGCCACCGGGCGCCTTTCTGGGGCTGGCGCTGCTGATTGCTGGCAAGAACGCGCTGGACGCCCGCGCCCGCCAGCGCCAGACTGCTGCGGCCAACCCTGCCCCCCTGGCCAATACCGGTACCACACCATGAACAAGACCATCCGCCAGGAAATTTTTGCCCGCCTGCAGGCCCACAACCCGCACCCCACCACCGAGCTGGAATACGCCAGCCCGTTCCAGCTGCTGATTGCCGTGCTGCTATCGGCACAGGCCACCGACGTGGGCGTGAACAAAGCCACCCGCGTGCTGTTCCAGGTGGCCCCTACGCCGGACAAAATGTACGCGCTGGGCGTGGCCGGGCTGGAGGAATACATCAAGACCATCGGCCTGTACCGCACCAAGGCCAAGAACACCATCGAAACCTGCCGTATCCTGCTGGCACAGCACGGTGGCGAAGTACCGGAAAACCGCGAGGCACTGGAGGCGCTGCCAGGGGTTGGCCGCAAAACGGCCAACGTGGTACTGAATACTGCCTTTGGCCACCCTACCATTGCGGTAGACACGCATATTTTCCGCGTGAGCAACCGCACGCGCTTGGCACCCGGCAAGGACGTACGCGAGGTAGAAGACAAACTGTTACGTTTTGTGCCCGCAGAATACAAACAGGACGCGCATCATTGGCTTATCCTGCACGGGCGCTACGTTTGCAAGGCCAGAAAGCCGGATTGCGAACGCTGCGTGATCGCAGACCTCTGCGAATATCCGGCAAAACCGCTATGATGAACGCCTGTCGATTGATTTTTACTGTCATCGCTGCCCGCCAGCGATAAACGAATCTAAAAGGATTGCCCAGGTGAACGCCTGCACACGCTTGGCCCTCATCACCGCCGTCGCCCTGTCCGTAGGGGGTTGCGGCAAAATCGAAGCACTATTCAAGGACGACAAGGGCGCGCCCGTCGCCGTACCGGCCAAGGCCGACGGCAGCGTGGCCATGCTGCTGCCGGACTTTACCCAGCTGGTAGAGCGCGAAGGCCCCGCCGTGGTCAATATCCAGGCCATGCGCGCCGAAACCCGCGCCAGCCAAAGCGACAACCCCTATCCGGTACCGGAAGACGACCCGTTTTACGAGTTCTTCCGCCGCTACATGCCCAACCCGAACCAGCAGCAGGAAACCCCGCAGCCTTCGGAAAGCGTCTCGTTTGGCAGCGGTTTCATCTTTACCGACGACGGCTACATCCTCACCAACGCCCACGTGGTCACCGGCAGCAGCCAGATCAAGGTCATGCTCACCGACAAGCGTGAAATGCGCGCCCGCCTGGTAGGCCTGGACAAACGCACCGACGTCGCGGTACTGAAGATCGATGCGGCCAACCTGCCCACGGTCAAGACCGGCACGCCGGACGAGCTGAAAGTGGGCGAATGGGTCGCAGCCATCGGCGCGCCATTCGGCTTTGAAAACACCGTCACCGCCGGCATTGTGTCGGCCAAAGGCCGCAGCCTGCCGGACGAAAGCTACGTGCCCTTCATCCAGACCG
>JAIXTB010000174.1 GCA_027484385.1 Neisseriaceae bacterium
CCGGCCCAGCAGCAGCAGCCCGTAATCTACCGCGCTATGGTCGGCAAAGTGGCGACGACGCCATTGCTGGAGATGGTGCCACTGGCGACGAAATAGTGGCGATACCGCGAGCGTGGCGCCGATGCAGGCTCCGGCCACATTGCACAGCACATCCAGGTTGGACGCTACCCGCATGGGCAGGAATTCTTGCAAGAACTCCACACCGATGCTGGTAAGGCTCGCCACCAGGAGTGCAAGCAGGAACGAGTGCCAGCGTGGCAGCAGCAACAGCGCGAGGCTAAAACCGTAGGGAATATAGATGACAACGTTGGCCGCATTATCAAAAAAACGGACATAAAACGGCAGCGGGTAGGACAAAAACTCGAAGAACGGCCGCCCCGAGTAGGCCCAGCCACTAAAGGGGTACAGGCTGAGAAAGAAGATCACCACGGCATTGACGGTTGCAGCGTAAAGCGCAACGTGGCTATGGGTGGCGCGGCCTGACTGCGCGGTCATTGAGCAAGCACTTCCGGGTGAATGAACACGAACAGCATACCCAGCACCCTACAGACTGACAAGCTGGGCCATGGCCTGCCGCGAGGACTGGCACACAAACAAAAAGGGCACCGGAGTGCCCTTTTTCATACGATACGGCAACTATTAGAACTTGGTACCGATACCTACGCTGGTTACCAGCGGGTTGATGTCCAGGGTGCCCAGTTGAGTGCCACCAGTGCTGACCTTGGTCTTGATCCAGATTTTTTTCACATCAAAGTTCAGGAAGATATCTTTGGTCAGAGGGGTATCGATACCCACCTGCAGCGCAGGACCGAAGCTGTTTTTCTTCACGTCAAGAATGGTGGATGTCTTGTTTTTCAGACCATAGAAGCGGGTGTAGTTCAGACCGGCACCGACATACGGACGGAATTCGCCTTGCGGATTGAAGTGATACTGGGCAGTCAGTGTCGGCGGCAGTACTTTTACGGTAGCCAGTTCAGTCGAACCTGCATTAACAGAGTGCTTGGAGGTACCCAGAATCAGCTCAACGCCGACGTTGTTAGTCACCATGTAGGTGAAGTCAACTTCAGGGATAGTGTCATCCTTAACATTCACATCCAACTCAGCAAGTTTACTGTCAACCGAGGTCTGCGGATTAACGTTAGTTACGCGGAAACGGGCCAGGATGTCACCTTGGGCAGCAAAAGCGTTGGTGGTCAGCAGGGTAGCCAGAGCAGCAATAGCAAGCTTTTTCATCATTATCTCCAAGCGGGTAGCTAGTAAAAGTGGTTCGCTTGCTTGCCCGCTTATTGACTTGATTCACTGCGGACAGTAGCTTGCGACGTCAGAACCAAGATTAACCTTGCGCCGCACCATCGTTTTTGCGCTAGATCATGAAAAAATCATGAAATATCACGACTTGAGGGACTTCATGTCCCAGCTTGAGGCACAGGGCGAGCTCAAACGCATTCCCTACCCTGTTTCCCCCCATCTTGAAATGACCGAAATCGGCGACCGCGTGCTCAAAGCCGGCGGCCCTGCCCTGCTGTTTACCCAGCCGCAAGCCGGCGACAAACGCTACGACGTTCCGGTGCTGGCCAACCTGTTCGGCACCCCTAAACGCGTGGCCATGGGCATGGGCGCCGGCGACGTGATGGCACTGCGCGAAATCGGCCAGACGCTGGCCTACCTGAAAGAGCCGGAGCCGCCAAAAGGCTTTCGCGATGCCTGGGACAAACTGCCGCTGCTGAAACAGGTGCTATCGATGGCACCCAAAGAAGTACGCAAAGCACCCTGCCAGGAAATTGTGTGGGAAGGCGATGAGGTTGATCTGTCGCGCCTGCCTATCCAGCACTGCTGGCCTGGTGACGTGGCGCCGCTGATTACCTGGGGTCTCACCGTTACCCGCGGCCCGCACAAGAAGCGGCAAAACCTGGGTATCTACCGCCAGCAGGTGATCGGCCGCAACCGCGTGATCATGCGCTGGCTGGCACACCGTGGCGGTGCGCTGGACTACCGTGAATTCCGTGCGGCCAACCCTGACAAGCCTTACCCGGTTGCCGTGGTGCTGGGCTGCGACCCGGCCACCATCCTGGGCGCGGTGACCCCGGTGCCGGATACGCTGTCCGAATACCAGTTTGCCGGCCTGCTGCGTGGCAGCCGCACCGAGCTGGTGAAGTGCATCGGCTCCGACCTGCAAGTACCAGCCAGTGCCGAAATCGTGCTGGAAGGCCATATTCACCCCGATGATATGGCGCTGGAAGGCCCGTACGGCGACCACACCGGCTATTACAACGAGCAGGACAGCTTTCCGGTATTCACCATCGACCGCATCACCATGCGCGAGAACCCGGTGTACCACAGCACCTACACCGGCAAGCCGCCGGATGAGCCGGCCATTCTGGGCGTGGCGCTGAACGAAGTGTTCGTGCCCATCCTGCAAAAGCAGTTTCCCGAAATCGTGGACTTTTACCTGCCGCCGGAAGGCTGCAGCTACCGCATGGCCGTGATCAGCATCAAGAAGCAGTACCCCGGCCACGCCAAGCGCGTGATGATGGGCTGCTGGAGCTTCCTGCGCCAGTTCATGTATACCAAGTTCATTGTGGTGGTAGACGACGACGTGAACACGCGTGACTGGAAAGAAGTAATCTGGGCCATTACCACCCGCATGGACCCGGTACGCGATACCACACTGATCGAGAACACGCCTATCGACTACCTGGACTTTGCCAGCCCGGTCTCCGGCCTGGGCGGCAAAATGGGGCTGGACGCGACCAACAAGCTACCTGGGGAAACCCACCGCGAATGGGGTACGACCATCAATATGAGTGCGGAAGTATCGGCACGTATCGATAGTATTTGGCAGGAGCTGGGTCTGTAATTGTCAGACATTAAGCAATAAGCCCCCGCACGGAACCGTGCGGGGGCTTATTCATTTACAGGACAGCACAATCAGAATGCCAAACCACTATCGGTAATCAATGTCAGGCTGGCATTAGCGGGTAACCAGATTTTGTCACCACTCACCACGCGGGTTTGCACCTTGATGCGATAAGGAGTGAGCGGCTCGGGCAGCGACAACAGCGGGCTGACATCCAGACGGTAAGTCTTGCTATAGCGGAAAGGATAAACCGCTCTGAGCGCAAAATTCTGACCGCTAACCGTATCGTTACGCGCCGGGAAGCCATAACCGGGCAGGTTCAATTCCGGGTTGGCAGCCAGGAACACCGATTGCTGCCATTTTTTCAGCACATTGTAGAAGCCGGCCGTCTCGCCACGGGCTTGTAAACCCGCTTCAATCGCCGCCACGCCACTCTTGTTGCTGGTAATCCACTCCTTGAGAATACCGGGGCCATACTGATGCACCAGGTACATACCAAAGCTCAGCGCCTGCGGGTAGTGAAGCGCTGCAGAGCATGGGTCGAAGCTGCTCTCACCCCACGCCGTCATCAGACAACCGCCATAGCCCAAAGAGCGGGCAAACTCGCCACTGGCGTATAGATGCGGGTTGTAGTAGCCCATCTCGCTAGGGTTGATGTCATTATTGCCTGTACCCTGGTTGGCATACATTTGCTGCCCCAGTACATAGGCTAATGTCTGCGATGCCAACTCGTTTTGCCACGTGTCGTCTGCAGGTACCGGCAGCGGGTTGGCCGCATGGCGCACTACCTTCTGGTAGAACTGCACCATATGCTGGAATTCGTGCGCCAGTGTTGTGATAGCAATAGCGGGAGTCGGATTGGTTTCGCTCCACAGCAGCTTGTTGTTACTGTTCAGCGGGTCTGGATCCCCTGCATAACCATAGGTTGCAGAATCCATGAAAAACACCAGCTGCTCGTTACTCTTCAGTGCAGCAGTCTCCGGGTGTTGCAACAGGAAAGCACGGGTAAAGTTATTGATGCCCCAGAAGTACCCAATCACACCCAGAGGTTGGGCATCCGGCGTGATGTCGTGCAGTACGATGTGGATATCGCGCGCGCCGCCAGCGATCAAACTATTCTGAGTGACGGTAGGCACTGCCCCCCACGGCTCCCCAGCTAGGGCCACGACGGGGTTGTAAATCTGGCTGGCAAAGATATCTGCCATTCTCTGAGCCTGGGTCCTGCTGATATTGCTATTTGCCGCCACCCACACATTCACGCTTTGGCCATTGCCCAGCACTGCCTGGCCTTCCAGCGTAGAAGAAAACGCCGCATCTGCATCGGAAACCTGTGCATTCCAGCTGGCAACAGAAGTCCCAACAGTCAGCGGGCCTGCCGGTACGCCGCTCGCCTGGACAACGCTGCCGCTACTGGTAGCTGAGTCGGCTTGCTGGCCGTTATTCAGCAAACTGGCGAGTTTGCGGTTAAAGGTATCCACCTTGGACGGGACATTATTCTGCAAACGGATACTTGACGTGGTGTAGGTCGCCAACGTCCCTGTCGCAATATTGCTGGCCCCTTCGGCCAGGCTCATCATGGCAACCGCTGGGTTGCTCCCCACGTTACGCAGGGTGACGTAAGCCTCCATGCTGCGCGTGTTCTGTACCGTCAGTATGGTGTTGCGGCTGTTTATCGCCACGCTATTGGCTGACAAATTGCAATTACCCGCGATACAAGCGGCCACATCCACGATCTCACTGCCCACTGTATTGCTGCTGCCACCACCGGCACCGCCGCCCCCACAAGCGGCAAGCATGAGTGAAAGCACTCCCAGAAGATGTTTACGCACTTATCGTCTCCATTTGCATATTATGCAAATGCTATCACTTTATCTGTACAAACGGTTTAACGAAAATACAGGCGACGAAGCTGCTATCATGTAGGCCGCTAAACCGAGTGAAAGTCCCAATCATGACCAACCCGAACTCCCCAAACCGCCTGAAACGCCTGTCGCCACGCCAACGCAAGAAACTGCGCGTAGGCGAGTTCCAAGAGCTGGGCTTTACCGTGGTCGCCGCGCTGGCAGGCCTGGACGATGCGGCCAACGATGCTTTCCTGAACGGCTGGCTGGAAGCGGTAGACGCACAAGGCGTGAGCTTTGGTGGCCACTTTAGCGATGGCCAGCTCGATGGCATCGTGTTTCCGGTAAACGGCGTGAAAGTCACCGCCGATGTACAAGCTGCACTGGCTGGCTGGCTGAAAGGCCGCACCGAAGTGTCCAGCGTAGAAGTCAGCGATCTGCTGGATGTATGGCATAGCGCCTGGTAAGCCACGGGCTAACCGCAAAAAAGCCTGCCACCCGGCAGGCTTTTTTCTTGATGCGGCACCATGAAAAAAGGTTGGCCGCACACCGTGACGGCATGCGGCCAACCTTGTATACCAAGCACAGGCAGTACCAGTGCGCTAGCTGCGCTCCAGCTCCCACAGGGCCGACTGTAGCGATTCCATGCGCGTATCCAGCGCACTGCGGGCATCGGCCAGCGCCTTGTTGTAGATCGCCGGGCCGAGACGCTCGGCGACCAGCAAGACCAGCGCCTGGGCATCAAAGCCGCCCAGTTCTACCTCGTGCTCACCGGCCAGATACTGCTGTACCTGGCTGGCCAGTTCTGCCAGCTGCGGCTGGGTCAGATAGCGTTCATCGCTTTTCATGATGCATCCATCGTTGTCCAGCCGACAGTGTCAGGGTATCAGCCCTGTTTGGCAAACGCCGGCTTCATGTCCGGCTCGCGGCGTGGCTCGGGGTCGATATCGTCGTCTTCGTCCAGCACCGGCTGGGCAGCGCCCAGCTCTTTTTCGCTCTTGGCGACCACGCAGGCGGCAATGGCGTTACCCAGTACGTTAGTCGCAGAACGGCCCATATCCAGGAAGTGGTCCACGCCCAGCAGCAACAGCCGGCCGGCTTCCGGGATATTGCACTGCGCCAGCGTGGCGGCAATCACCACCAGCGAAGCACGCGGCACGCCGGCCATGCCTTTGGACGTCACCATCAGGATCAGCAGCATGGTGATTTCCTGCGACAGGCTCAGGTCGATGCCGTAAGCCTGGGCAATGAAGATGGTGGCAAAGGTGCAGTACATCATGGAGCCGTCCAGGTTGAACGAGTAGCCCATCGGCAGCACAAAGCTGGCGATGCGGTCGCTACAACCAAAGCGTTTCAGGCGGTCCAGGGTTTTCGGGTAGGCAGCTTCCGAGCTGGCGGTAGAAAACGCCAGCAGTGCCGGTTCGCGAATGGCGCGCAGCAGCTCCAGCACACGGCGTTTCAGGAACAGCGAGCCCATGCCCAGCAGCGCCAGCCACAGCAAGCCTAGCGACAGATAGAACTGCGCCATAAAGCTGCCGTAGGTGGACAAAATGCCCAGGCCTTCCTTGGCCACCATGCCGGCAATCGCGGCAAACACGGCAAAGGGGGCAAAGTTCATCACGTAGCCGGTCACCTTCAGCATGATGTGCGCTACCGCATCGATCGCGTCGATCAGGCCTTTGGCCTTGTCGCCCACGGCAGACGCAGCGGTACCGAAGAACAGCGAGAACACCACAATGGCCAGAATTTCGTTCTTGGCCAGCGCGTCAAATACGCTCTTGGGGATCAGGTGGCTGATGAAGTCTTTCAGCGTCAGCGCGCCCTTCTCGATACCCGAGCTGGCGGTCACTTCCGGCAGCGGCAGGCTCAGGCCCACGCCCGGCTTCAGCACATTCACCATCACCAGGCCCAGCAGCAGCGATACCAGCGAGGCGGTCACAAACCAGCCCATGGCTTTGGCACCGATGCGGCCAACGGTAGCCGAATCGCCCATGCGGGCAATACCCACTACCAGGGTGGAGAACACCAGCGGCGCAATGATCATCTTGATCAGGCGCAGGAAGATGTCGGTCAGAATGGACAGCTGGTCGGCAAACGATTTGATCGCTTCTTCGCTGCCAGCCATTTCACGCCAGCCGTAGCCGGCCACGATACCCAGCACCATGGCGGCCAGGATCATCTTGGTCAATCGATTAAGTTTCACGGTATTTCCCTGTATTGCTTTGTGAAATTAATCCTTTGTAGTGTCCGCTCCGGTCGTTGCCGGGCGGTACATCAGCGCCGTAGCGCTTGTTTTTTCATGCTGCGCTGGCGGGGTCGCCGCGCAGGGCTGGCATTAAAACAGAAAGTGGCCGCGCTGTAATCAGGCAAATCCCGCACCGTGGCACACCACAGCCTGGCATACCAGCAAGGCGGGCAGCGGCAGGCAAGCTTGTGTCGCCACGCACCATGATGGCGCAATAAACAGGCAAAAAGCTGACACAAACTGCGCAAAGCTGGCTTGCCCAGATCGGGCGGTGCACGGGTGAAAACAAGCAAAAAAATGCCGCCATACCTTGCGGTAGGGCGGCCAAGCTTCACATCACATTCAAGAGAGAGGGAATCGTTACAGCGTGAGCCAGCGCGGGCTGGTCAGCGCTGCCGGCTGCAGCACGGTATCCAGCTGCTCGCGGGTCAGCAGGCCACGGCGCAGCACGATGTCGTACACGCTGCCGCCGCTCTGGTGGGCTTCGGTGGCTACCTCGGTGGCAGCGGCGTAGCCGATATAGGGGTTCAGCGCGGTCACCAGGCCTACCGAGCGGTGCACGGTGTCCAGCAGGTACTCGCGGTTGGCAGTAATGCCCACCACGCAGTTATCGCGCAGGGTGTCGCAGGCGGCAGCCAGGTGGCTCACGCTGCGGAACAGGCTGTAGGCAATCACCGGCTCGAAGGCATTGAGCTGTAGCTGGCCGGCTTCGGCCGCCATGGTCACGGTCATGTCGTTACCGATCACTTCGTAAGCCACCTGGGTCACCACTTCCGGAATCACCGGGTTCACCTTGCCCGGCATGATGGACGAACCGGCCTGACGCGCTGGCAGGTTGATCTCGCCCAGGCCGGCACGCGGGCCGGACGACAGCAAGCGCAAGTCGTTGCAGCTCTTGGACAACTTTACGGCCACGCGTTTGAGCACGCCGGACAGCTGCACGAAGGCGCCGCAGTCCTGCGTGGCCTCGATCAGGTTAGGCGCGGTTTCCAGCGCCAGGCCGGTGAGCGCCGACAGCTTCTGGCACACCAGCGGGGTATAGTCCGGGTGGGCGGTAATGCCGGTGCCGATGGCGGTGGCACCCAGGTTGATTTCCAGCATCAGGGCGCTGGCTTCGTACAGGCGCTGTTCGTCTTCGCCCAGCATCACGGCGTAGGTGCGGAACTCCTGCCCCAGCGTCATCGGTACCGCATCCTGCAGCTGGGTACGGCCCATCTTCAGCACGTCGGCAAATTCGTCGGCCTTGTCGTCAAAGGCATTACGCAGGCGGGCCATGGCGGCCAGCAGGCGCTGTACGCCCCAGAAGGTGGCCAGGCGCAGCGCGGTGGGGTACACGTCGTTGGTGCTCTGCCCCATGTTCACGTGTTCGTTGGGGTGCAGGTGCTGGTACTCGCCCTTGCCGTGGCCCAACAGCTCCAAGGCACGGTTGGCGATCACCTCGTTGGCGTTCATATTGGTGGAGGTGCCCGCCCCGCCCTGGATCACGTCTACCACAAACTGGTCGTGCAGCTTGCCGGCGCGGATTTCCTCGCAGGCCAGCACGATGGCTTCCTTGTGGTGGTCTGCCAGAATGCCCAGCTGGTGGTTCGCCAGTGCGGCAGCCTGCTTGATTACCGCCAGCGCGCGGATCAGATCGCCATAGCTGGCAATGGTCTGGCCGGTGATGGGGAAGTTCTCGATGGCACGCAGGGTGTGCACGCCCCAGTAGGCGTGGGCCGGGACCTCGCGGTCCCCCAGTAGATCGTGTTCCAGGCGGGTGGTCATAGGTGTTGTCTTTGTGCTTTTGTGTGGAGTGCGTGCACTGTAGCGGCAGGCCCTTGGCGGCGGCCAATTCCGAATGGCGATAGGATCATGCAAGATTTGCATGATCTGGCAACAGGCAGCTTTTTGCGGCCAACGTGCCGGTTTATTGCGTTGAATAGGTCGCTAATTGAGCACTGCTGATGGCATCCGCTATGCGGATTCTGTGTGGCGTGCGGGTTCTGCCCGGCTGGCAGACAACATGCTTTTGCTTCGCCAAACGAAAGTCAGCACAGCAAAGGTAACCAAGGCTGCTCGACACACTGGCGAGCGCCAACGGAATCAGGTACCTGCCTGATGCAGGCATACCATGGGAAACCTGACCTATTCAGATAAGCGAGCGGACACAAATCATCACACCGCCCTCACACCGCCGGGTAGCGTGCGGCCAACCCTTGCCACAGCGCATCCAGCTGCGGCAGCTCGCGCCGCGCGTCGCGGTATACGCGGATTTCCATCTGCAGCGACCACGCCTCGCCCCCAGCGGCGGCCAGCTGCCCGGCCGCCAGCTCGCGCTGCACCGCGCTTTGCGGCAAGAACGCCACGCCGTGGCCTTCCAGCACCATGGCTTTCAGGCCTTCGGCCATGTCGGTTTCGAAGCGCTGCTGCAGCAGGCAAGGTTGTGGTGCGCGCTGGATGATCAGCTCCACCATGCGGCGAAAGTAGGCATTGGGGCCGTAAGCCAGAAATGGCAGCGGCGCGCCCTCGCTGCCCGGCAGCTGCCATACCGGCTGGCCCTGCTCGGCGCGGCTGAATGGCTGCAGTGTTTCGCTGCCCAGACGCAGGCCGTGGTAGCGGCTATCGGGCAGCTCTACCGGGTGGCGCGGGTGGTGGTAGCACAACAGCAGGTCGGCGTTGCCCTCGGTCAGCGCAATCACCGCGTCGTGCACGTTATGCGCCAGCAGGCGCCAGGCCACCTCGCCCAGCGTGGTTTGCTCGTCGGCCAGCCAGCGCGGCACAAAGCCGAACGACAGCGTATGCGGCACCGCCAGCGTGAGCGTGGCGGCGTCGGCTTGCTGCAGGCCGCGCAGCAGGCTGCGCGTGCTGGACAGCTCGCCCACCAGCAGGCGCGCTTTTTCCTGCAATAGCTCACCGGCCGGCGTCAGCCGCGTCGGCCAGGTGGTGCGGTCGATCAGGTCGGCGCCCAGCCAGTTTTCCAGCGCCTTGATACGGCGGGAAAACGCCGGCTGCGTCAGGTGGCGCAGCTCGGCCGAGCGGGTAAAGCTGCCGGTTTCGGCCAATACCAGAAAGTCTTCCAGCCAGCGGGTTTCCATGCCTGCTCCCGTATCGAAGGTTGGCCGCAGCCTACCGCACTGCCGCCTCGCCCGCCACCAGGCGCTGCTGCCAGCGCAGCCAGCGGCCGGTGCCGCGCCACACCCAGCGCAACACTTTCCAGCCCAAAATGCTGCCGACCAACCCCAGCACGGTGAGCACCAGGCCCAACACCAGCACGCTGCCGGACGAGGCGCCGGGCAAGCCGCTGAGCTCGACCGTGTCGGCGCCGTCGCGAATCTGCAGCTGCGCCACATTACCGCTGGCGTCGCGCTCCAGACGGAAGTGTTCGTCACCATCGCGCGCTTCGATCACCAGCTTGCCGCTGGCCGGGTCGGGCTCGATGCGCACCGTTTCGCCATGATCACCTTCGATGCGTAGCCGCGGTGGCTGGCCGTCATCCGGGCCGGCAGCAATCAGCCAGGGCCCCACCCCGCTGTCGTTCACCACGATATTGTCCAGCGACGGCCAGCCAAACACGCTGTGGCTGGCCCAGCTGCCGGTGATCACCAGGCCCGCAATCAGCAGGCCCACCGCGCCCAGCCACAGGCTGCCCAGCCAGGTCAGCAAAAACAGGTAGGGAAACGCCAGCAGCACATTGAGCACGCCCAGACCGGCCAGCGCGCCCAGCGCCTGCTTCATGTTGGCCGGGCTTTTGTCGGCTTCCCAGTCGGCCAGCTTGCGCTCGGCCGTGAGCTCGCGCGCCAGCCGCTCCGGCTCGCCCAGCGCGGCGCACACATCGGCTTCGCTGCGGCCGTCGGCGGCGGCATCGTCAAAATAGGCGCGGTAATCGGCCAGAATCTCGTCGCGCTCGGCGGGGGCCAGTTTGCCCAAGGCTGCGGCCAACCTTTGCAGGTATTGTTCACGGTTCATGCTGTCTCTCCTTGCGGCCGCGCACTCGCCAGCACGGCATTGATCTCGGCAACAAAGCTGCCCCACTCCTGGCGCATGGCGGCCAGCGCATCACGCCCGCCCGGCGTCAGCCGGTAATACTTGCGTGCCGGCCCGCTGGCCGACTCCACCAGATAGGTACTGACCCAGTCGTCCGCCTGCAGGCGCCGCATCAGCGGGTAGATGGTGCCCTCGCTGATGTCCATGCTTTGCGCCAGCGTGCTGACAATCTCGTACACATAGCTGTCGTGCCGCGCCAGCACCGCCAGGACGCACATCTCCAGCGTGCCTTTGCGTAATTGCGTTTTCATCTCCCCCTCCTGCTGTCCTTGCGCCATGGTGATAGGGCCGGTGCCAGATCTGCCTGACGCGCCCTGCAGTGCCAGCTACTACCTTGCAATACAAGGAACCCACCGGCACGCGTGCCGGAATGCATGGCTGCATACTAGCAAGCACTACTGTGCATTGCAAGGTAGCTTTCATTGCGCATCAGCACCGCCACCCTGGCCGCAGCACGTGGCGCCAGCAAACAACAAGGCCCGCCGGCGATGCCGGCGGGCCTTGTACGCTGATGCGCTGATACCGTGCTGCTATGCGCCAGCGCGCGCCTGCACCAGCCAGTCGGCGGTGGCTTCGGCGGCCTGGAACTCGTGCACCACGCCCTGCATCAGCGCAAAAGCCTGCGCCGCGTCCAGCGCCTCGCACGCACTAGCCAGCGCCGCCATATGCTGCGCCAGCTCGGCCGGTGGCAGGTGGTATTCCTGCGCGCGCATGATGCGCGGGTGGTCGGTCGGCAGCACGTTATCGCCGATCAGCAGCTCCTCGTACAGCTTTTCGCCCGGGCGCAGGCCGGTGCAGCGGATCTCCACGTCGCCCTGCGGGTTGCGCTCGTCGCGCACTTGCAGGCCGGACAGGTGAATCATGCGCCGCGCCAGGTCGATGATGCGCACCGGCTCGCCCATGTCCAGCACGAACACGTCGCCGCCCTGCCCCATCGCCCCGGCCTGGATCACCAGCTGCGCGGCTTCGGGGATGGTCATGAAATAGCGGGTAATGTCGGCATGCGTCAGCGTCACCGGGCCGCCGCTAGCGATCTGCTGCTTGAACAGCGGCACCACCGAGCCGGAGCTACCCAGCACATTGCCAAAGCGCACCATCACAAAACGGGTACGGCTACCCGCCGCGTGGCGCGCCTGCAGCGCCAGCTCGGCCAGGCGCTTGGTGGCGCCCATCACATTCGTTGGCCGCACGGCTTTGTCAGTAGAAATCAGCACAAAGGTGGCCACGCCCGCGTCTTCGGCGGCGCGGGCACAGGTGTCGGTGCCAAAGGCATTGTTGACGATGCCGGCCACCGGGTTGTGTTCCACCATCGGCACGTGCTTGTAGGCGGCGGCGTGGTAGACGGTGTCTACCTGCATGCCCTGCAGCACGGCCAGCAGGCGCGGGTAGTCGGTCACACTGCCCAGGAAAGGCACGCGCGGCACCGCCGGCGCCAGGCGGGCCAGCTCCTGGTCGATGGCGTACAGCGCGTACTCGCTGGCCTCGAACAGCACGATGCGCGCGGGCTTCTGCCGCACAATCTGGCGGCACAGCTCCGAACCAATCGACCCGCCGGCACCGGTAACCATCACCACCTTGCCGCTGATGTTGGCCGCCAGCAGCGCCGGCTGCGGCGGTACCGGGTCGCGGCCCAACAGGTCGTCGATGCCTACCTCGCGCAGCTCGGTCACGCGCACCTCGCCAGACACCAGGTCGGCCATGCCCGGCAGGCGCTTGATCGGCACGTGCAGCGGTTCCAGCTTTTCCAGAATCTCGCGGTGGCGGCCACGGCTGGCCGACGGTATCGCCAACAGAATCAGCTCGGCCTCGGTGTCCTGCAGCAGCTGCGGCAGCTCGTGCGGGCCGTGCACCGCCAGGCCACGGAAGGTGCGGCGCCACAGCTGCGGGTTATCGTCCACAAACGCCATCGGGCGGTACTCGCGCCCTTCCAGCAGGCCGGCCATCAGCTGCAGGCCGGCGCGGCCGGCGCCGTAGATCAGCACCGGGCGGCGTGGCGCGTCCAGCGCATCGATACGCCGTACCAGGCCGCGCAGCAGAAAGCGGCTGCCGCCGATATAGGCCATGGCGAACACCCAGAAGATGATGATGGAGGTGCGCGGAAAGGCGCTGATACCCGCCATCAGGATCACCGCCATCAACACCAGCACCGACAGCGACACGCCAACAAACACGGTGTAGACGATGCGGTCGTCCAGAAACTTCAGCACCGCGCGGTACAGGCCCAGCTTGATGAAGATGGGCAGCACCCATAGCGGCGGCACGGCAAATATCCACAGATACGGGTCCAGCTTCGGGTCCCAGTTGCCGCCCAGGCGCAGCAGTACCGCGCTCCACATGGCCAACGGCAGCAGCAGCGCATCCAGCAGCATCAGCAGCGCCATCTTGTGATGACGCGAGAAGGAAAGCAGTTTTTCCAGCATGTAATGGTCTCTAAAGACTTTCTTGGCCACGAAACCCACAAAACGACACGAACTATTTCTGCCACAGGCCCCTCGGAAGCACACCGGAAAAACGGCTACCCCAGGCGCAGCGTCCATGCAGGGTTGTTTCGTGTGCTTGCGTGGAAGTCATGGCCAGATATATCCCAGTGCCCTTCTATCGGCTATGTGGCAAACAATACTCAGCGGGTCACAATCTTCAACAAGGTCACCACGATGATCTGCACGTCGCCCGCCAGTGTGTGGCTTTGCGCGTAGCGCACGTAGTAGCCCAGCTTTTCCGGCAGCACCTGCTCGATGTACGCGCGCTCGGGGTCGGCGGCTTTGCCCAGGATCTCGTTCTCGTCGATCATGCGGATCGACGCCCAGTCAGTAATGCCGGGGCGCACCGACAGCACGATATCCTTCACGCTGTCCGGGTAATGCGCCACGTATTTGGGCACCTCGGGGCGCGGGCCCACCAGGCTCATGTCGCCGTACAGCACATCCAGCAGCTGCGGCAGCTCGTCCAGCTTGGTCTTGCGCAGCAGCTGGCCGGCGCGGGTAACGCGCTGGTCTGCGCCCACCGTCAGCTGGCCGGCGGCCTCGGCGCCGATCTTCATGGTGCGGAACTTGTGGATGCGAAACAGCTGGCCACCACGCCCTACCCGCACCTGGCGGAAGAACACCGGGCCGGGCGAATCCAGCTTTACCCACAGCGCGATGGCCAACAGCAGCGGCCAGATCAGCCACAGGCCGGCCAGCACCGCCACCAGGTCAAACAGGCGCTTGGCCAGCGCCGAGCCGGGGCGTGCGGCCAAGGTTGGCCGCAGCGTCTCCACGCCATACTTATCCTGATCGCGCATCACTGCCCCAGCAGCTGGCGCACGGCAGCGATAACGCGTGTCTGGTCGTCGTCGCTCATGCGGGTGTACAGCGGCAGCGTCACTTCGGCTTCAAACGCCGCGTCCGCCACCGGGAACTGCTCACGGGTCAGACCATAGGTATCGCGCCACACCGGCTGGCGGTGCAGCGGAATAAAGTGCACCGAGCAGCCAATGCCCAGCTCGGCCATTTTCACGATGAAATCATCGCGGCTGATGCCGGCCTGCGGCTGCAGGCGCACCGGGTACAGGTGCCAGGCGTGGTTGCTGCCGGCGTCGGCCGGGTGGGCGGGCAAGGTCAGCGGCAGGCCGGCCAGCTCGGCGTCGTAGCGGGCAGCCATCGCCTCGCGCTTTTGCAGGAAGGCGTCGATCTTTTTGAGCTGATGAATGCCCATCGCCGCCGCGGTGTCCGGCATATTGTACTTGTAGCCCGGGGCCACCACCTCGTAGTACCAGGCCGGGGTCTTGGACGTATAGCGGTCGAAGGCGTCGCGGCTGATGCCGTGCAGGCGCATCACCTTGCAGCGGGCGATGATGTCGGCGTGGCGCGATACCACCATGCCGCCTTCGCCGGTGGTCATGGTCTTGTTGGCGTAAAAGCTGAACACCGTCACGTCGGAATCCAGCGCCCCCACCAGCGTGCCCTTGTAGTAGGTGGGCATGGCGTGGGCGGCGTCTTCCACCACCTTCAGGCCGTGCTCGCGCGCAATGGCGATGATGGTGTCCATATCGCAGGCCAGGCCGGCAAAGTGCACCGGCATGATGGCGCGGGTCTTGTCGGTAATGGCCGCACGGATCGCATCCGGACAGATGTTGAAAGTAACCGGGTCCACATCCACGCACACCGGGTGCGCGCCCAGATAGCGCACCACCTCGGCAGTAGCGGTAAAGGTGTAGCTGGGCACGATCACCTCGTCGCCCTCTTTCACCCCCACCGCCTCAAGCGCCAGGTGCAGGCCGGCGGTAGCGGAGTTCACCGCGATGGCTTCCACGCCGCCGCCGATATAGGCCGCAAAATCCGCCTCGAACTGGCGGGTTTTCGGGCCGGTGGTTACCCAGCCGGAACGCAGCGCGTCGACCACTTCATTGATCTCGTCCTCGCCGATATCCGGCAGGGCGAAGGGGAGGAATTTTTGTTGATTCATATGTTCACTTCAAAAATGGTTTCGACAAGTCTTGTACCTGATTAACCAACTCGTCCAATCTCTTACCGATCAGATCTTTTTCAGACCTTACCGGCTTATAAACAACAAAGAGAAGGTCATTTGTACGCTTCCCCTCTAGATAATCTTCCACAGCAACAAGCAATTCATACTGAATGTCTAAGAAATTCCTTATTAGCCTATCAATTTCATCCTTCTCAAACATTAAGCTTACTTGCACTTCAAATGCTGACTCCTCGAGCTTTAGTCTTGCCTGTTGCAAAGACTCAAACCGCTGAGGGTATTTTTCCTTTAGTGAAAAAAATTCCCCATCATTTTCCAATATCTCTTTCGTCAAGAAGGTTGGATGGCGAACTTCATTAAAACGTGCTCTAAACTCAAAAGCAGCTCGAAAAAATGCTTGTGCGAGACGATGCTTTTCAGTACCGATCAGCTGCTGTCTCCAAGTGGTCAAACCACGACAAGCAACGAGAACGGCACCCAATGCAGCTATAGCAGACAATGCTGAAATAAACATTGCCACTACGTCCTTTGTAATTTCCCAATCAATATTTGAACCGAGAAGGCACAATTCCATTATTGAGCGTCCAAACTAAGATAATCCATAACGTCATTACAGCAACAACCCAATCATTCTACTCCCGGATGCGCCTGCGGCTTATCCGGGCTACCACCACGCAAAAGAAAGCACCTCGCTGCCGCTCGACAGCGGTATGCAAAACAGCACCGCGCAGCGGTTCATCAAACAAGCTACCAAAGGTTGGCCGCATATATCTCTTCAAGCGGTCACAACGTTGACGAAGCAGATAGCAACAACCGTGCAACCATAACGCGGTGAACGTTGGGCTTCATTTCATTCAACCCAACCTACCAACTCCCCGGATGCGCCTACGGCTTATCCGGGCTACCACCACGCAAAAGAAAGAACCTCGCCGCCGCTCGACA
>JAIXTB010000152.1 GCA_027484385.1 Neisseriaceae bacterium
CTTCGGATCGTTGTGCAGGCCCAGCTCGTTCAGCACTTCGTCGCAGGTCTCTTTCATGATGGCTGCGCGCGGGTCCATGTTCTTGTACACGCGGTGACCAAAACCCATCAGTTTGTGGGTCATGTTCTTCACGCCTTCCATGAACGCCGGTACGTTTTCTACCGAACCGATTTCGTCCAGCATCTTCAGTACAGCCTCGTTCGCGCCACCGTGGGACGGGCCCCACAGGCAGGCGATACCGGCGGCGATACATGCGAACGGGTTGGCGCCGGAGGAGCCAGCCAGACGTACGGTAGAAGTAGACGCGTTCTGCTCGTGGTCGGCGTGCAGGGTGAAGATGCGATCCAGGGCCAGGGCCAGGGTCTTGTTCACCTTGTACTCTTCGCACGGGGTAGAGAACATCATGTGCAGGAAGTTCTCGGCGTAGGTCAGGCCGTTTTTCGGGTAGGAGAACGGCAGACCCTTGTTGTAGCGGTACGCCTGGGCGGCAATGTTCGGCAGCTTGGCGATCAGGCGGTGTGCCGAGATCTTGCGGTGTTCCGGGTTATTGATGTCCAGCGAGTCGTGGTAGAAGGCAGACAGCGCGCCAACCACACCCACCATCACAGCCATCGGGTGTGCATCACGACGGAAGCCTTTGAACAGGCTCATCAGCTGGTCGTGCAGCATGTTGTGGCGCATGATGCCGCGCTCGAATACCTTGCGCTCTTCTGCGGTAGGCAGTTCGCCGTTCAGCAGCAGGTAGCACACTTCCAGGTAGTCGCTCTTCTCGGCCAACTGTTCGATCGGGTAACCACGGTAGTACAGCTGACCCAGATCACCATCGATAAAGGTGATTTGCGACTCGCAGCTGGCGGTAGCCAGGAAGCCGGGGTCAAAGGTGAACATACCGGTTTTGGAGAACGAACGGATATCGACTACGTCCGGACCCAGGGTACCTTTCAGTACCGGCATCTCCAGATTGTCTTTACCGTCGTTGTAGGTGAGCGTCACTTTACGATTGTTTTCCACAGCAATACTCCCAGTTCAGTTTGTGGTCGTTGTAATTTGTTTTGCTGCTTGCAGGCTTTAAACCGCCCGCAAAATCCCGATGATGTGTGCCAACTCGGGATCGTCTACTTCCGCCTTGCCGTTTACGTAGTCCAGGAAGTCGTTATCGCCCAGCTCCAGGCACTTCCTGTACGCGGCAAGCTCGGCCATGGTGAGCTGGTCGAAGCCATTAGCCAGAAAACGCTCCAGCACAATGTCCAGTTCCAGCAAACCACGGCGCGAGCGCCAGCGGATCCGTTTTATTTCAACCGGATCGATGTCGGTCATACGGCACGCTTAACCATCATGTCTTTGATCTTGCCAATCGCCTTGGTCGGGTTCAGACCTTTCGGGCACACATCCACGCAGTTCATGATGGTGTGGCAACGGAACAGGCGATACGGATCTTCCAGGTTATCCAGACGCTCGTTAGTCGCCAGATCGCGGGTATCCGCGATAAAGCGGTAGGCAGCCAGCAGGCCGGCCGGGCCAACGAATTTGTCCGGGTTCCACCAGAAAGACGGGCAGGAAGTAGAGCAACAGGCGCACAGAATGCACTCGTACAGGCCGTCCAGCTCCAGACGGTCCTCCGGCGATTGCAGGCGCTCGCGCTCTGGCGGTGGCGTGTCGTTGATCACGTAAGGCTTGATCGAGTGGTACTGCTTGAAGAACTGGGTCATGTCCACGATCAGGTCGCGGATAACCGGCAGGCCAGGCAGCGGGCGCAGCTCGATAGGCTGTTTCAGGTCAGCCCAGTTGGTGACGCAGGCCAGGCCGTTCTTGCCGTTGATGTTCATGGCGTCAGAGCCACAGATACCTTCGCGGCAGGAGCGACGGAACGACAGGGTGTCGTCCATGGCTTTGAGCTTGACGATCACGTCCAGCAGTTTTACGTCGTTCGGGCCCAGCTCGATCTCGTAATCCTGCATGTACGGCTTGGCGTCCTTGTCCGGATCGTAGCGGTAAATGGAAAAACGGGCTTTGGTCATGTTGATCTCCTGGTCGCCGCTTAGAAAGTACGCTCTTTCGGCGGGATGTAATCCACCGACAACGGTTTGGTGTGCACGGGCTTGTAGGTCAGGCGACGGTCATCGCCGTAGTACAGGGTGTGCTTCATCCATACCTCGTCGTCGCGCTGCTGGAAGTCGGCGTGGGCGTGGGCGCCACGGGACTCTTTACGCGCTTCGGCGGAGATCAGGGTAGCGACAGCCACTTCGATCAGGTTTTCCAGCTCCAGCGCCTCGACACGTGCGGTGTTGAAGACTTTGGACTTGTCCTTGATCTGGATGCGTTTTACACGCTCGGCCACTTCCTGGATTTCCTTCACGCCCAGTGCCAGGTTTTCCGAGTTACGGAACACGGCAGCACGCGCCTGAACGGTACGCTGCATGGCGGTACGTACTTCGGTCACGTCTTCGCCATTGGTCTGGTTGTCCAGGCGGCTGATACGGGCCAGGGAACGCTCTGCGGCGTTGGCCGGCAGCGGTTTCCAGTTAGGCATTTCGTTGCGGATGAACTCGACCATGCTGTCGCCAGCCGATTTGCCGAATACCACCAGGTCCAGCAGGGAGTTGGTACCCAGACGGTTGGCACCGTGCACGGAGGCGCAAGCGCATTCGCCAGCGGCATAGAAGCCATTTACGCGGGCTTCCGGGTTGTCGCCTTGCGGGATCACCACTTCGCCACGGTAGTTGGTCGGAATACCGCCCATCATGTAGTGGCAGGTCGGGATAACCGGAATCGGTTCCTTGATCGGGTCTACGCCGGCAAACTTGATGGCGATCTCGCGAATGCCAGGCAGGCGCTGTTTGATGATGTCCGGGCCCAGGTGGTCCAGCTTCAGCAGCACATAGTCCTTGTTCGGGCCGCAACCACGGCCTTCCAGCACTTCCTGCTCCATGGAGCGGGCCACGAAGTCACGTGGGGCCAGATCTTTCAGGTTCGGTGCGTAGCGCTCCATGAAGCGCTCGCCGTTGGCGTTCAGCAGGATACCGCCTTCGCCACGCACACCTTCGGTAATCAGTACGCCGGCACCGGCTACACCGGTTGGGTGGAATTGCCAGAATTCCATGTCTTCCAGCGGGATACCTGCGCGAACGCACATACCCAGGCCATCACCGGTGTTGATGAAGGCGTTGGTGGAAGCGGCGTAGATACGGCCGGCACCGCCGGTAGCAAACAGCACGGCTTTCGCGTGGAAGATGTAAACCTCGCCGGTTTCCATTTCCAGGGCAGTCACACCCACCACATCGCCAGCTTCGTCACGGATCAGGTCCAGTGCCATCCACTCGACAAAGAACTGGGTGTTGGCGCGCACGTTACGCTGGTACAGCGTGTGCAGCATGGCGTGGCCGGTACGGTCGGCTGCGGCACAGGCGCGCTGCACCGGGCTTTCGCCGTTGTTCTGGGTATGGCCGCCAAACGGACGCTGGTAGATCTTGCCGTTTTCCAGACGGTCGAACGGCATACCGAAGTGTTCCAGTTCGATCACGGCTTCCGGCGCCTTGCGGCACATGAATTCGATGGCATCCTGGTCGCCCAGCCAGTCCGACCCTTTTACGGTGTCGTACATATGCCATTCCCAACGGTCTTCCTGCACGTTACCCAGCGAGGCGGAGATACCGCCTTGAGCAGCAACGGTGTGCGAACGGGTAGGGAATACTTTGGAAAGTACGGCAGTTTTCAGGCCGGACTCGGACAGTTGCAGGGCAGCACGCATACCTGCGCCACCGCCGCCAACAATTACTGCATCAAATCGACGAACGGGTACAGTCATTACAGCCCCCAGACAACCTTAAGCGAATAAATAAAACAGGACACCAGCCACACTGCAGTTACGGAGTGCAGGGTCAGGCGAAGGCCTACCGGCTTGATGTAGTCCATCCACAGGTCACGAATACCTACCCAGGCGTGCAAGAACAGCGCCAGCAGGGTAGTTTGGGTCAGAACCTTTACCCAGGTCAGGCTAAACAGGGCTTTCCAGCCTTCGTAGCCAGCCGGCATGGCCAGCAGGAACAGCACCAGCATGACGGTGTAAGCCAGCATGATCACGGCAGTCACACGCTGCATGATCCAGTCGCGCAGGCCGTAGTGAGCACCAACGACGTTGCGGTTTACCATAGGATGGCCCCCAGAATCACAGTCAGAGACAGGCTGACTACCAGCACCAGCTTGGCAGTAGCGCGGGCGGTCTGCAGTTCCAGACCTTTATGAATATCGAGCAGCAGGAAACGGATGCCGGCCAGTGCGTGATGCAGGAATGCCCAGAGGAAGCCGATCAGGATCAGTTTCATCAGGGGATGGGCAACTACGGCGCGATAGCTGTCGAAGGTTTCTGCGGAACTGAGCGAACCGCTCAGAAGATAGATCAGGAGTGGCAGCGAGAAAAACAGTGCCACACCGCTGATTCGGTGCAGGATCGAGACGATGCCCGGAAGAGGCAGCCTGATCTTGCCCAGATCTAAGTGCTTAGGTCGTTGCTTCTGCATAGAGCTTCCTTGGATGTGCATGTACCAAGTGGTTATACCCGGCCCCCACCATGGTTGCAGGGGCCATCGGAACGGGAGCCAGCACGGCACTCCCACCCATCAAAACATGTTGAACCAATGCTGCAGGTGCAACATGTCCCTGAGATTCTATCAAAACCGCGCCCTGCTGCGGACGCCAAACAGCCAGACCAAGACCATCTGACCAGCTAAATGGCCCGCAAATCAGGGATTTCCCTGACGTATCAGGCCGAATTTGTCCGTCACGCACCAGCGCTCGCGCCACTCAACCGGCACGCCCTGCATATCGCAAGACAGTCTCAGATACTGCAACAGCGGCACACCATCAGCTACGGACAACAACTGCATTTCTTCACGCCCCGGCAGAATCGCGCGCCACTGCTCTGCCTGCACCCGCAAGCGCACACCAAAGTGCTGCTGCAACAGCGACCATACGCCAGGCATCTGGCGCAGCCAGCGGGTATCGATGGCATCAAAGCGCTCAACGGGCAACATCACATCGTCCAGCGCCACCACCTGCCCCTGCATGCGCCACAGCATGCGTATGCGGTGCAAGGGCGCACTGCGGCGCAAACCCATGGCCGCGGCCAACTCCTCGTGCGCATGTACCCGGCTGACCCCCAGAAACTCGCGCAGCAAGCGATCCGGCTTTTCGGCCAGCAAACCGGGCGACACCATCGCGAGGCCTGCCCAGTCATCCAGCGGGGCCGACACAAAGGTACCCCTGCCCTGCTGGCGGTATAGCACACCGTCGTTGACCAGCTCGGTCAAAGCCTTGCGTACCGTGCCCTGGCTTACCGCAAACTGGTCTGCCAAATCCCACTCGCTGGGTAGCAGCTCATTACTGGCCCACTCCCCCTCGGCAATACGTTCTAGCACCTGCAGCTTTACCTGCTGGTAAAGCGGTAACCGATGTAGCGATTTTGCGTGCATGTGTTCTTTTTAACATCAAATAAATCAAGCGTAAAGGTTAGTCTTATATAAGACACAAGACAAGAGTAAATCTTGCTGCGCCGCACCACCCGCCTTGATACCCACAAACCGGACTTGGCGTGCTACACTCGAAGCCAGTATTGCAAAGCAGCATGCGCAAGGAAGAGCATGCGCTACGCATCCATCGCCAAGTCCAAAGGAGAGTACATCGATGAAAGCCCCCGTTCGCGTTGCCGTTACTGGTGCAGCCGGTCAGATTGGTTACAGCCTGTTGTTCCGCATTGCCAGTGGCGAAATGCTGGGTAAAGACCAGCCGGTCATTCTGCAGCTGCTGGACCTGCCACAGGCACAAACCGCTGTAAAAGGCGTGATGATGGAGCTGGAAGACTGCGCCTTCCCGCTGCTGGCCGGCATGGTCGCTACCGATGACCCGGAAGTGGCTTTCAAGGATGTACAAGTTGCCCTGCTGGTAGGCGCACGCCCACGCAGCAAAGGCATGGAACGCAAAGACCTGCTCACCGCCAACGCCGAAATCTTCACCGTACAAGGCGCCGCCCTGAACAAAGTGGCAGACCGCAACGTAAAAGTCCTGGTTGTCGGCAACCCGGCCAACACCAACGCCTACATCGCCATGAAGTCGGCACCGGACCTGAACCCGAACAACTTCACCGCCATGTTGCGCCTGGACCACAACCGCGCGCTGTCGCAAATTGCCGCCAAAACCGGCAAAGCCGTGGCCGACATCGAGAAGCTGGCCGTATGGGGCAACCACTCCCCGACCATGTACGCTGACTACCGCTACGCCACCATCAATGGCGAATCGGTAAAAGACATGATCAACGACCACGAATGGAACCGCGACGTGTTCCTGCCTACCGTAGGCAAACGTGGCGCTGCCATCATCGAAGCCCGTGGCCTGTCGTCTGCTGCCTCTGCGGCCAACGCTGCCATCGACCACATCCGCGACTGGGTACTGGGCACCAACGGCAAGTGGGTTACCATGGGTATCCCGTCCGACGGTTCCTACGGCATCCCGAAAGACGTGATGTTCGGCTTCCCGGTAACCTGCGAAAACGGCCAGTACACCATCGTACAAGGCCTGGAAATCGACGAATTCAGCCGTAGCTGCATCAACGTTACCCTGAACGAGCTGGAAGAAGAACGCGCTGGCGTAGCCCACCTGCTGGGTTAACAAGCGAGCTATTCAGCCCAAAGCGCACCGCAAGGTGCGCTTTTTGTCTTTACTGAAATACCCTGTCATCTTGTTTATATTGCTCTTTTTGGAGGTCGCAATACCATGATTGAAGCTGAAGTACTCAATCAAATTCAGGCTCAGATCGACGATCTGACTACCCGCAACACCGATATCCGGGGGTATCTTTGACTACGACGGTAAAAAAGACCGTCTGGAAGAAGTAAGCCGCCTCACCGAAGACCCCGATATTTGGAACGACCCCAAAAAGGCACAAGAACTCGGCCGTGAACGCAAGCAGCTGGAAGACGTGGTACTGGTGATCGAAGGCATCGCCAACACCCTGGCCGACTGCGGCGAGCTGTTTGAAATGGGCAAGGCCGAGGAAGACGACGACACCATCCTGGCGGTAAAAGCCGACCTGGACAGCGTGGAAGAAAAGCTGGCCAAGCTGGAATTCCGCCGCATGTTCCACGACCCGATGGACCCGAACAACTGCTTCCTGGACATCCAGGCCGGTGCCGGCGGTACCGAAGCCCAAGACTGGGCAGGCATGCTGCTGCGCATGTACGTGCGCTACGCCGAACGCAAGGGCTTCAAGGTAGAGATCCTGGAAGAATCCGAAGGCGAAGTGGCTGGTATCAGCAGCGCCACCATCAAGATCGAAGGCGAATACGCCTACGGCCTGCTGCGTACCGAAGTAGGCGTACACCGCCTGGTGCGCGTGTCGCCGTTCGACTCCAACGCGCGCCGCCACACCTCGTTCTGCTCCGTGTTTGTGTACCCGGAAGTAGACGACAGCTTCGAGATCACCATCAACCCGGCCGATGTGC
>JAIXTB010000129.1 GCA_027484385.1 Neisseriaceae bacterium
AGCGCCAGCAGCGCCACCGGGCCGCCCCACCACCACACCACGCCAAAACGCCCGGCAGCAAAGCGCCAGGCCATCATGGCATGGGCCACAAAGGTGGCCATGGGTAATACCCCCTGCCACTGTTGTGGCCAGAACAGCATGCCTGTTGCAAACAAAATCAGTGCGACCAGCGCACCTATGGTGTTTTTTTCCACCTCTCCCCTGCCTGTTTTATCGTAACGCCGCCCCGCCCCCGTGCAAGCAGGCTGTATTCATTCTGTGGTGAACTTACGGGCGGGACACTGGATTCATGATGAAGGTCGCTGTCTGGCGCAGCTGTAGGCCCAGTGTGGCTCTATAATACCTGCCTCTTTGAGAATGTGTAGCGATATGACCAGCACTTTGCCACCGTGGCCCGCAAACGGGCAGAAGACCCTGCTGGCCCTGCCAGCCGGCAGCGCCGACAGCGCCCTGATCGCCGCGCTGCCGGATAGCGGCCAACCTATCCTGATCCTGACGGCCAGCGCACAGGATGCCCAACGCCTAAAAGCAGAGCTGCCCTTCTTCCGCCCCACGTGGCGCATTGCCCTGCTGCCCGACTGGGAAACCCTGCCCTACGACCATTTTTCGCCGCACAGCGACCTGGTCTCCGAGCGCCTGGCCACGCTGTGGCAAATCCGCAATGGCGAGTGCGATGTCGTCATTGCGCCGCTCACTACCGCCATCACGCGGCTGTCACCGATGAGCTTTTTGCTGGGCCGTACCTTCTGGCTCAAGCTCAAACAGCGCCTGGACGTAGACCGGCTGCGCGCCGACATGGTCACCGCCGGCTACCAGCACGTATCGCAAGTGGTGGCACCGGGCGAGTTTTCGATTCGCGGGGGGCTGGTCGACCTGTTCCCCATGGGCAGCGCGCTGCCTTACCGCATTGACTTGTTCGATGACGAAATCGACAGCCTGAAAACCTTCGACCCCGACACCCAGCGCACGCTGTACCCGGTACCGGAGATCCGCCTGCTGCCGGCACGCGAGTACCCCACCGACGAAGCCGCCGTCACCGCCTTTCGCCAGCACTACCGCGAAAAAATCGATGGCGACCCGTCCAAAAGCCGCATCTACAAGGATGTGTCCAATAACTTGTGGCCAGCCGGTATCGAGTACTACCTGCCCCTGTTCTTCGACCACACCGCCACCCTGTTCGACTACCTGGGCGACAGCGCCCAGCTGATCCTGCACGGCAATGTGATGGCCGCCGCTGAAGACTTCTGGCGCGATGCGCAAAGCCGCCACAATATGGCCGGCGGCAACCCGGAGCGCCCGGTGCTGGCCCCGGCCGAGCTGTTCCTGCGCCCGGACGAACTGATGGGCGCCATCAAGCCCTACGCCCGGCTGGACATGTCCGGCAGCGGCGACTGCGGCTACCTGCCGCTGCCCGAGCTGGCCGTAGACCGCCGCGCCGACAACCCGCTCACCAAACTGGCCGACTTCACCCGCCGCTACAGCGGCCGCGTGCTGATTGCCGCCGAAAGCCTGGGCCGGCGCGAAACCCTGCAGCACTTTTTGCAGGAGCACGGCATCAAGGCGCAGCCGGTAGACAGCTGGCAGGCTTTTGTCGACAGCCCGTCGGCGCTGGGCTTGATTCACGCGCCGCTATTTAACGGTTTCGAGCTGCACGACGCCGGCATCGCCATCGTGACCGAGGCCGAGCTGTACCAGCACATTGCCCGCAGCCAGGGCAAACGCCGCAAAACGGCGGCCAACAACGACGCCATGCTGCGCGACCTGGCCGAGGTAAAAGTAGGCGACCCGGTGGTGCACGAATCGCACGGCATTGGCCGCTATATGGGCCTGGTGTCCATCGACCTGGGCGAAGGCGAAACCGAGATGATGCAGCTGGAGTACGCCGAAGGCGCCACGCTGTACGTGCCGGTGGCGCAGCTGCAGCTGATCAGCCGCTACGCCGGCCACGCCAGCGACAATGTGCAGCTGCACCGCCTGGGCAGCCCGGCCTGGGACAAGGCCAAGAAAAAAGCCGCCGAAAAAGCCCGTGACACCGCCGCCGAGCTGCTGAACCTGTACGCCCAGCGCGCCGCGCGCGAAGGCCACAGCTTTACGCTGAACCACCACGATTACGACGCCTTTGCCGCCGGTTTCGGCTTTGAAGAAACCCCCGACCAGGCCAGCGCTATCGAGGCAGTGATCCACGACATGACCAGCGGCCGCCCGATGGACCGCCTGGTGTGCGGCGACGTGGGCTTTGGCAAAACCGAAGTCGCGCTGCGTGCCGCCTTTGTGGCGGTGATGGGCGGCAAGCAGGTGGCCGTGCTGGTGCCTACCACCCTGCTGGCCGAGCAGCATTTCCAGAACTTTAGCGACCGTTTTGCCGACTGGCCGGTGCGCATTGCCGAGCTGTCGCGCTTCAAGAGCGCCAAGGAAGTGAAGCAGGCGATGGAAGGGTTGGCCGCAGGCAGTATCGATATCGTCATCGGCACCCACAAGCTGGTGCAACCGGATGTCAGCTTCAAGAACCTGGGGCTGGTGATCATCGACGAAGAGCACCGCTTTGGCGTGCGCCAGAAAGAGCAACTCAAGCGCCTGCGCGCCAATGTGGACGTGCTCACCCTCACCGCCACGCCGATTCCGCGCACACTGTCCATGGCGCTGGAAGGCCTGCGCGAGTTTTCGGCCATCACCACCGCGCCATCGCGCCGGCTGGCGGTCAAAACCTTTGTCAGCCCCATCAACAACGGCATTATCCGCGAGGCGATGCTGCGCGAGTTCAAACGCGGCGGCCAGGTGTTCTTCCTGCATAACGAGGTAGACACCATCGAGAACATGCGCGAAAAGCTGGCCGAGCTGGTGCCGGAGGCGCGTATTGCCGTGGCGCACGGCCAGCTGCGCGAGCGCGAGCTGGAACAGGTGATGCGCGACTTCCTGCAGGTGCGCTACAACGTGTTGCTGTGCTCCACCATCATCGAAACCGGTATCGACATCCCCAACGCCAACACCATCCTGATCAACCGCGCCGACAAGTTCGGCCTGGCCCAGCTGCACCAGCTGCGCGGCCGGGTTGGCCGCAGCCACCACCAGGCTTACGCCTACCTGCTCAGCGGCGACGGCATGACGCGCGATGCGCAAAAGCGGCTGGAGGCGATCCAGGCATCTGAAGAGCTGGGCTCCGGCTTCTACCTGGCCATGCACGATCTGGAAATCCGCGGTGCTGGCGAGGTACTGGGCGAGGGGCAATCGGGCGAGATGCAAGAGGTAGGTTTCAGCCTGTTTACCGAAATGCTGAAACAGGCCGTGCGCGACCTCAAAAAGGGGCGCGAGCCAGACCTGGATGCACCACTGGGTGTGACCACCGAAATCAACCTGCACAGCCCCGCCCTGCTGCCGGACGACTACTGCCCCGGCGTGCACGAGCGGCTGGTGATCTACAAGCGGCTGGCCACCTGCGACAGCGAAGACGAGATCGACACCATCCACGAAGAGCTGATCGACCGCTTTGGCCTGCCGCCGCAAAACGTGAAAACGCTGATCGAAAGCCACCGGCTCAGGTTGGCCGCACGCGAGATGGGTATCCAGAAACTGGACGCCAGCGAGGTAGCCATCCAGCTGACTTTTGTGCCGAACCCGCCGATCGACCCGATGAAGATCATCCAGCTGATCCAGAGCAAGCGTAACTACAAGCTGGCGGGCCAGGACAAGCTGCGGGTGGAAAGCCCGATACCGGACGTGGCCATGCGCATCGTACGGGTGAAGGAGCTGATGAAAGAGCTGGGCTAGCCTGCACGCGGCGCCCGGCCCGGCAGGCTGCAAACAAAACCACCCTGCCGGGCCGGCGAACAGGGTGGTTTTTTGTTATGCGGGCACTAAAGCGCAGTGAACTTGACGCAACGCAACATGTCATCTTGCTATAAGATCAGTCAATATCTATAAATTACACATTAAAATTAAATGACGATGCTATAAGATTTGATTGTGTTAGCCGTACCAACACCCCCAGACTTACAGCACACGCCATGACCAGCCGTGGGCAGCTTGCCCCAGCCACATCACAGCACAACTCAAACCAAGATCAACCTACCTAACCGGTTAGAGGTGTTTCATGAAGATTGCCACCCGCTTGCAATTACAAACGCTGGTTGCTGTTGCGGCCTTTGCCACCATTTTGCTGATTGCCTTCGTGCAGCTGGCCAGTATCAAAGAAAAATCAGCCGTCATCGCCGAAGATGTCGTGCCCGGCATCGAGCTACTGGGTACGGCCAGCTTGAACTTTGTGCAACAACGCGCCGCCTTGCTCAGCCTGGTCGCCACCGAAGAGGCCGCGACCCAGGACGCCATCGTGGTGGCCTACCAGGACTACCGCCAGCAGGTAGACCGTAATCTGCAAAGCTACGAAGCGTTGGCCAGTGACAGCACGGATAAACAGCTGCTGGACGCATTCCGTAGCGGGGTAGCCCGTACCAATCAGACCTACGACCAGGTGCTGGCCGCCTTCAAGGCGCATGACCTGGCCAATGCAGAAAACATCCTGAACAGTAACCGTAGCGATTTCCTGCAGGTGCGTGATACCGCGCTGAAAGCCATCGAGTACAACAAGCAGGTGGGCCGCGACGCGCACCAGCAACTCAAAGACGCCGAACACAATGCCCTGTTATGGCTGGCCATCACCGCCGGGGTGGCCCTGCTGGCGCTGATCATCATTGCTGTACGCACCTACCGCCAGATTGTGGGCAGCATCAACGATGCGGCCAGCGATATTGCCGACATGACCGAGCATCTGGACCTGTCGCGCCGCTGCCAGATTCGACACGACGACGAAATGGGCGGCCTGCTGCGCCACTTCAACCAGCTGGCCAGCCGTCTGCACACCAGCATGCAGCGCGTGGCGGCATCGTCTACCGACGTGGCCTCGGCGGCGGCCAACCTGGCCAGTGCCGCCGCACAGGTCGCCAGCGGCTCGGCCGCGCAGAGCCAGTCGGCGTCGTCCATGGCGGCGGCACTGGAGCAGATTACCGTCAGCATCAATCACGTAGCCGACCGCACACAGGAAGCCAATACCCTGGCACAGGATACCGGCCACAAGGCACGCCACGGCGAGCAGGTGATAGAAAGCAGCAACGGCACCATCCTGAGCATGGCAGGCTCGGTACGCGACGTATCCACCCACATGCAGGCGCTGAACCAGCAGACCAATGCCATCCATAGCGTGATCAACGTGATCCGCGATGTAGCCGACCAGACCAACCTGCTGGCGCTGAACGCGGCCATCGAGGCCGCGCGTGCCGGCGAAATGGGCCGGGGCTTTGCCGTGGTGGCAGACGAGGTGCGCAAGCTGGCCGAGCGCACCGCCAGTTCCACCACCGAAATCGCCCAGATGATCAACACCATGCAAGGCAAATCCGACGACGCCGCCGCCGGGGTTAACCGCGCCGTCAGCAGCGTGGAAAGCGGCGTACAGGAAACCGAACGCGCACGCCTGACCATGCAGGAAATCGCGCGGGCTGCCGACGATAACAAAGGCGTGGTGGGGGAAATTGCCAGTGCCATCCGCGAGCAAGGCGCGGCGGCCAACAGTATTGCGCAGCAGGTGGAAACCGTCGCGCAGATGTCGGAAGAAAACGCAAGTGCCGCCCACAGCGTCACCGACCTGGCCGAGCACCTGAACACGCTGGCCAGCGTGCTGGACCAGGAAGTAAAAAGCTACCGGCTGTAAACCTGGCTGCGAGCTAGCGCAGCATGGCTTATCGCCTGGCCGCCCCTGGCAAAAAACCCCGTTTGCGCTGCCAACGGGGTTTTGTTCAGCACTGCCAGCCATGCCGACCTTACTGTGCGGCTGGCACCACCTGCGGCAGGCTGGTGCCAAAATGCTGCTGATAAAAATACGCCAGCTGGCCATGCTTGCGTAGCAGCGCCGCCTCGACATCTACCCCGTCGCGCAGCGCCTCCAGCCCCGGGCGCAGGCTAAGCGGCTGGCTGACACTGGCCAGCAAGGGGCTAAGGCGCTTTACCCTTTGCCGGAAGTGCTCGGCTACGCCTTCTGCCGCCAGTGCGTCGTCAAACACCACGTCTACGCGGCCACCGGCCAGCATCTGGATACCGCGCTGGGTGTCCAGCACGTCTACCCGGCGCCAGTCGGTATGGGCTTTCAGCACGGCAGGGTAGTCGTAGGCGGCCACCCAGCCCACACGTTGGCCGCGAAACATGTCCAGCCCATCGAAGCTTTGCAGCGAGCTATGGGCTGGTACCCAGGCACTAAGTACCCAGAACACCAGCGGCTGGCGGGTTTGCACCCAGCCCGGCGGGCTGTCTGCCGCGCTGGCAAAAGCCAGTACATCTACCTGGCCTTGTCTGGCAAGGCGCAGGCACGCTGCAGCCGCCTTGAACACATATTTCAGCCGCACGGGCTGCGCCGTGGCCACCCTGCCCAACACCTCGGGTACCAGGCCCTCGGCAGGCTTGCCATTGCCACTATTGATAAACGGGGGCCAGGGCTCGGCACACACCGTCAGCACTGGCGCAGCCTGTACCCAGGTGATGCTGCTTAACAGCAGGCCACCGGCCAGACAGGAAGATACGCGCATCGCACTCTCGCCTTTCGATAACAGTGCATCACATGATGACCGCTTTCATTATGGGTAACCGGCGAGAAAATACGAGTGTAATCCGGCTCAAGCTTGCATGAGCCAGGCCGCAGCGGCGTCGGCGTGTAGCTGTGCGGTGTCAAACAAAGGCAAACGGGTATCGGCCGGGCGAATCAGCATGGCAATTTCGGTACAGCCCAGAATCACCGCCTGCGCCCCCTCGGCCTGTAGCGCTTCGATAATGGCCAGATAGCGCTGGCGCGAGGCCGGCACAAGCTGTCCCAGGCACAGCTCGTCAAAAATCACGCGATGCACCTCTGCCCGGTCTGGCGCACCTGGCACGTACACCTGCAAGCCTGCCGCTTGCAGGCGGGCGCGATAAAAGTCGTCCTCCATGGTGAAGCGGGTGCCGAGCAAGCCTACCCGTGCGATACCTGCGCCCTGCAGCGCGGCGATGGTGGGATCGGTAATGTGCAGCAGCGGGATACCGGCCAGATCAGCCACCGCATCCGCCACCTTGTGCATGGTGTTGGTACAGATCACCAGCGCGCCGGCACCGGCTGCGGCCAACCCTTTACCCGCCTGGCCCAGCAGCTGCGCCGCCGCCGCCCAGTCGCCCTGCCGCTGCAGGGTGGCGATGGTGTCAAAATCGACACTGTGCAGCAGCAAGCGCGCCGAGTGCAGGCCCCCTTTGGCATCACGCACGCAGCGGTTGATATGGCTGTAATAGTGCACGGTGGATTCCCAGCTCATGCCGCCCAGCAAACCCAGTATTTTTTGTGTCATTTACAGTACCTTTGCCAGCGTCAGTTCGTCCCACAATAGCCAGGCTGCCGTGGCGGCCATCAGCCCCGCCATCACGCCATTAAACAGCCTGCGCGCCCGCGGCTGGCTCAGGGTGCGGCGCAGCCCGTCCCCCAGCGCCGCCCACAGGCAGATGCAGGGAAAGTTGATCAGCGCACACAGCACGGCCAGCGCCAGCGCTTGCTGCCAGCCCGCCGCAGCCGGTAGAAACAGCAGGCTGGTATTCACCACCATCACCCAGGCTTTGGGGTTCACCCACTGAAACGCCGCCGCGCCCAGAAAGCGCATGGGCGTGATGGCCTGCCTGGCCTCTGGCGCACCGGCCAGCCACACCTGCCACGATAGCCAGAACAGATAGCCGCAGCCCACCAGGCTAAGCAGCACGCGCCAGTGGTTCAATAATGCCATCACCCAACCCAGCAGCAAGGCCACCACCAGCACCTGCACACCATGGCCAATGCTGATACCCAGCAGATGCGGCAGGCTGCGGCGAAAACCGAAATTCACGCCCGATGCGGCCAACATCAGGTTATTGGGGCCGGGCGTGATGGACATCAACGAGACATAGCTCAGTAGTGGCAAGGTCAGCATGGCAGCCTCCTGTGGTGGGTACAGGGCTATCGTAGAGAAAGCCGCTTGCCGGTGACAGAGCCAAGAATTTATCATTGTCATGGTGACAGTTTGTTGCGGCATAGCACTGTCACCTTGCTTTCTCCACCCTACTGTCACACTCGCGAGCCCGCCATGGAAACCAGCACCCTGTACCAGCAACTGGCCGACGACCTGTCCAGCGCCATCAACCGCGGCACCCTGCCCCCCGGCTCGCGCCTGCCATCGGTACGCAAGACGGCACACAGCCGCCAGCTGTCGCTCAATACCGTGGTGGCCGCCTACCGCGTACTGGAAGACCGTGGCCTGGTAGAGGCGCGGCCACAGTCCGGTTATTACGTGAAAGCACGGCTGGCCTCGCCGGCACGTGGCGCGCTGCGCGAGGCTGGCCCGGCGCAAGGCACCGACGGCGCGGTGCTGGACCTGATTGGCGCCGCGCTGCAGGCACAGCAAACGCCAGGCTATATCGACATGGCACTGGCCTGCCCGCGCGGCGGCGACTTCTACCCGGCCGGCAAGCTGGCCCGGCTGATGGGCCAGGTACTACGCAAAAACCCGGGGCTAGTGAGCAACTACGCCCTGCCACCGGGCTCCGAGCGGCTGCGCACCCAGATAGCGCGGCGCGGTCTGGAGCTGGGTATGGCGCTGCAAGCCGACAACATCATCCTCACCCACGGTGCCATGGAAGCCCTGCAGCTGGCGCTACGCGCGGTGTGCCGCCACGGCGATACGGTAGGTATCGAGTCGCCCACCTATTTCAACCTGCTGCCGCTGTTTGCCAGCCTGGGGCTGAAGGCGGTCGAGATTCCCACCGACCCGCAGCACGGTCTGTCGCTGGACGCCCTGGAAATGCTGCTGACAGAAAAACGGGTGCAAGCGGTGGTGGCCATGCCCAATGTGCACAACCCGCTGGGCTGCAGCATGTCTACCGACAACAAGAAAAGGTTGGCCGCCCTGGTAAACCGCCATGAAGTACCACTGATCGAAGATGCGCTATACGCCGAGCTGCAGTTTGGCGACGCCCTGCAGCCGGCAGTAAAAGCCTACGACCAGGGCGGCTGGGTCATCGTGTGTGCCAGCTACACCAAGACGCTGGCACCGGATTTTCGCGTGGGCTGGCTGGAAGGCGGGCGTTTTGGCGCAGAGATCAAGAAGCTGAAGTTCGCCAGCTCGATTGCCGAGCCCCTGGTACTGTGCGAAACGCTGGGGGCGTTTCTGGAGTCGGGCGGCTACGACCACCACCTGCGCTCGCTGAAACGACGCTACACCCTGCACGTGGACAAAGTACGCGCCATGATTGCCGAGCACTTTCCCCCCGGTACCCGCGCCACCCACCCTAGCGGCGGGTTTCTGATCTGGGTAGAGCTACCGGAAGGCTACGACACCGTGCGCCTGTTCGACCTGGCCATTCACGAGCGCATCAGTATCTCGCCCGGCCCGCTGTACTCGCCTAGCGGCCGCTACCGCAACGCGCTGCGCATCTCCTGCTGCCAGCCGCTGGACGACCGCTTTACCAGCGCGCTGCGTACTGTAGGCGAGTTGGCCGCACAGTGCCGCCATCACTGACCCTTTGCCCCATCCGGCCGCGCCCCCACGCGGCCAAGTGCTTGCCCGGTGGCCTATGCAGCGTATTGTATCCGGCAAGCAACACGCCGGATAAGCCAGGCTGTCATGGCAATAAAACCCCGCATTGACCCTGTCTTTACAGCCTGCCGATACTGGCTTGCCGCGGTACGGCATGGCGCCCTGCCCGCAGGCAATCAATGCCAGATAACAATACACAGAGGGGAAATCCATGAATGTGCGTCAGCTATTTCTGATCAGTACCGCTATCGGCCTGGTGCCGATTGCACTGTCCTACGGCCTGGCGCCACAACAAAGCCTGGGCGAGCTATTTGGCCTGCAGGTAGATAGCGTTAACGGTTTTCACATTTTTCGCGCCATCACGGGCCTGTACCTGGCGCTGGCACTGTTCTGGGTAATGGGCGCGCTGCGCGCCGGTTTGCGCCAGGCGGCCTTGCTGAGCCTGGTGGTGTTCATGCTGGGGCTGGCGATTGGCCGCGTGGTCAGCCTCCTGATCGATGGCCTGCCCAATACTCTGCTGCTTGTCTACTTGCTACTGGAGCTGGGCATCGGTGTGCTTGGCTTGCTATTGCTTAAGCGGCCAGACTGACTGTGGCCGCACAACGAAAAAACCTGCTTGCATCACAAGCAGGTTTTTTGTTTGAGCAACCACGCCAGGTAGCTGTTCTCTACCCCTAAGCGCCGACAATCAGGCCATCACGCAGTTGCGCCCGGCAGCCTTGGCCCGATACAGCGCCATATCAGCCTGCTGGATCAGGCTGTCCAGCGTGAGCTCCGGCATCATGGTGGCGCAGCCTATACTCACGCTCAACATGGGCGCGTTTTCCCACGGCAGGGCAATCTGGGACACCAGCGTGCGGATACGTTGCGCCATGGTGATGGCACCCGCCAAAGCGGTAGCGGGGAGCAATAGCAGGAATTCTTCGCCACCCCAGCGGGCCACACAGTCGCCCTGGCGCGCACACGCCTGCAAAGTGGCCGCCAGCAGGCACAGTGCTTCGTCACCGCAGCTGTGGCCGAAGCGGTCGTTCAGCGCCTTGAAGTGGTCTATATCGCACAGCAGTACGGTAAATGGCTGGTCGCGGTGCAAAAAGGCATTGCGCGCCAGCTCCAGCTGCATCTGGGCTTCCCGGCGGTTGGCGAGCTGGGTCAGAGGGTCGGTAATGGACAGACGGCGGTTTTCTTCCACCATGCAATGCAGGTCGTGCACGTCGCGAAACGTAACGATATGCCAGGATGGCAACACATCGGCCTTGATCTGAGCTGCCACGATAAACCAGCGCCGCTCACCGTTTTTGCAGCGCACCATGGCGCTGGTCTCGGCCACGTTTTCACCGCGTGCCAGGCTATCTTCCACCGCCTGCTGCCATTCACGGGTGATCTGCTGTCGATAAATGGGGTCGGGATACGCCAGCTGGAACCAGCTGAGCATATCGGGCATTTCCTCGGCGGTGTAGCCGATCTGCTGCAGGAATGCCTTGTTGATGAACAGATGGTTGCGCTTGCCCTCCAGTGCCGGGTCCGAGCTGGACACCAGCGCCGGGATGGGAATCACATCCAGGCTATGAAACAGCACCTTTTCGATGTCGTATGGTGCCAAAGCTTGCTGCCCCGTCGACATGTTTTTCCCCTGTCAGGCAGCGGCGCACACCAAGGTCAGCCCCGCCTGATAATGTTTTTATGATATCCGGGCGCGTCGCAACGCCCCTTCCCAAGATTTATACTGCTAAACCTGCAAGGGTGAAATAGTGACATCACATCTTCTTATATTTCGATATATATGCTTCTTATGAGAGAGCCGCCTTATAAATCGGCACATGTAAAATACCCCACATCACTTCCTTGGAAGCCATTTATGCGGGGTATTATTCCATTCAAGCCGGCGATGTCAGCATAATCTGCCACCGTCTGCCCTAGCCCATCCGGCAGGCTCAGCCCAGATAGCGCGCCTGCAAATGTGCACGGAAATGCGCCGGGTTCAGGCTTTCACCCGTGGCGCGGCGCACCAGCTCCGGCGTACTCCACAGGCTGGCTTGCTGCCAGATATTGGCCTGCAGCCAGTCGAATACCGGTGCCAGGTCGCCTGCGGCAATACGGCTGTCCAGGTCCGGGTATTGCTGGCGCAAGGTGGCAAAGTACTGCGCTGCGTACATGGCCCCCAGGGTATAGCTGGGGAAGTAACCAAAGCTGCCGTCGGTCCAGTGGATATCCTGCAGGCAGCCATTCTGGTAATTGCCACGGGTATCTACCCCCAGATAGGCCATCATTTTTTCGTCCCACAGCGCCGGAATGTCTTCGGCCTCGATCTCGCCTTCGATCAGGGCGCGCTCGATCTCGAAACGCAAAATCACATGCGCCGGATAGGTCAGCTCGTCGGCATCCACGCGGATATAGCCGGGGCGTACGCGGCTGTACAGCAGGCCCAGGTTGGCCGCATCGAAGGCCGGCTGGTCGCCCAGGTGCTTTTTCACCAGCGGGGCAATCAGTTGCAGGAAAGCCGGGTTGCGGCCCAGTTGCATTTCAAACGACAGGCTCTGGCTTTCGTGGATGCCCATGGAGCGGGCATGGCCCACGGGCAGGTGCGCCAGCTCGCGTGGCAAGCCTTGTTCGTAACGGGCGTGGCCGGTTTCGTGCACGATGCCCATCAGGCTTTGCACGAAGTCATCTTCACGGTAGCGGGTGGTAATGCGCACGTCTTCGGCAACGCCACCGCAGAAAGGGTGTACCGATACGTCCAGGCGGCCGGCGTCAAAATCAAAACCGAGCAAGCCCATCACTTCGATGCCCAGCGCACGCTGTGCCTCGATGGCAAACGGCCCCTGCGCTTGCTGTACGTGTTCGCCGGCCTGCTTGTGCATGGTGTCGCGGATCAGGCCTGGCAGCCAGCTTTTCACGTCGTCGAAAATGCGCTGCACTTCGGCACTGTTCATACCCGGCTCGTACAGGTTCATCAGCGCGTCGTAGCGCGATACGCCGGTGGCATCGGACAGGTATTGCGCTTCTTCGCGCGACAGCTTGACCACCTCGCGGAAGTTCTGCAGGAAGCCCTGCCAGTCGTTGGCCTTGCGCTGGCTGCGCCAGGCGTGTTCGCAGCGGCTGCCGGCCAGGCTTTTGGCTTCGACCAGGCTGGCCGGCAGCAGGTTGGCGTTTTGCCATTCGCGGCGCATTTCGCGCAGGCTGGCTTGCTGTGCCGGGGCCAGCGCTTCGCTGGCGGCGGCATCAAACAGCGGGGTCAAGGCCGGGTCGGTCAACGTGTGGTGCATCAGCACCTGCAGCTCGGCCATGGCGGCGGCGCGGGCATCGTTACCTTTGGCGGGCATCATGGCGGCTTGGTCCCAGCCGGCCATGGCGGCCAGATGCTGATAGCGGTACAGGCGGGTAAAGGCGGTTTCCAGCTGCAGGTAGGCGGAATGGGTCATGGCAGGCACCTTGGATAATCAAGGCTGCGATGATGCCTGCTGCCGCGCTGCGCGGCAATTGTCTGTTCGGACGGTGGCCGGCTCAGCCAGGGCGCGGGGTGGCGCGCACGTCGGCGTCCGGGAACGATATCCAGTAGTAGAAAAACTCGCGCGCAATGGCCAGAAAGGTATCACGTGCCTGGCTATCACCCAGGTGCAGCAGCATGGCGTCGATGGCCGTGCGGAAGCTGTCCGGGTGGTGCGGGTGGCCATGCAGCAGGTAGAGCAGCGGGCGGATGAGGTCGCCGCGCTCGGCCAGCATACCCTCATCCGAGCCCAGCTCGTACAGCTGCCCCAGATAAATATCCAGCGACGGCGGGTAGCGGCTGAAGCCTTCGCTCACCATGCGCTGTTGCAGGCTTTCAAAACTGCCGTGCGCCGGTAGCCGGATATGGTGGGTGGTAAAGCCGTCGCGGGCATTGAGTGCGGCCAGCTTTTTAACGTCATCCAGCCAGAAATAGTAATACTCGCGCGCCGCTGTCATGGCGCCGGCGCGGTCGTCTGGCGGGCAAAGCGATAGCAGGGCATCTACCGCGGCGCGGTAGATATCTGCCCCGCCGCGCTGGCTGCGCAGGATCTGGTTCAGCCGCGCCAGGATACGGCGGCGATAGGCCACCACCTCGGCCCCCGCGCCCTTGCTGTCCAGCAGGCGCAGATAGGCGTCAAGCGCATCGTCCATTTTATCCTGAGGCATGGTGTGGCTTCCTTACAGCAGCTCGGGGGCGGCCACGCCTGCGCTGCGTGCAGCAGCCAGGATGGCGGCCCATTCATTATCCGACATCTCTACTCCCTGCTGCGCTGCTTCGGCAGCGCGCTGGCGCTCCGGCTCGCCCGCCAGCATCAGCGGCGGCTGCCCGGCGGGGGGCGGCGAGCTGCGGATATAGGCCGCCATGGCGTCGTACTCCTCGCGCAGCCAGCTCACGTCGGCTACCGCCTCCGGGTCGATAATGATGGCGGTCAGGTTGTTCACAATGCCGCCCAGGCGGGCATTACCCGGCTGCAGCGTACCGCCGCCCGACAGCAAACCGGCCAGAAACTCGATAGCCGCCACCAGGCCACCGCCCTTGTGTGCCGCGATGGGGCGCAGCGCCCCGGTGGGCTGCTCGTGCATGGCGGCTGGGTTGGCCGTGGGCAGGCCGGCGGCGTCCAGCATCACGGCTTCATCAAAGGTCTTGCCTGCCAGGTAGGCGACGCGCGTTTTACCGTAGGCCACCATACTGGTGGCAAAATCGAGGATGAAGGCCGGCTCGCGCTCGCCCGCCGGAAACGCCACGCACAGCGGGTTGGTGCCAAAGCGCGCCGCTGAGCCACCGAACGGCGCCACCAGCGGCTGGGGAAAGTCTGTCACGTTAACAAAAAACAGCCCGACTTTACCCGCCGCAGCCACCTGCTCGCCATAGCTGCCGATGCGCCCCATATGGTGGCTGTTACGCACGGTGAGCAGCACGATGCCGGTGTCGGCGACGCGCTCGATAGCGGCGTCCACTGCCTCTCGCACCACGCGCTGGCCGTAGCCACGCTCGCCGTCAAATTGCAGAATCGCCCCGCTGTCGTTCAGCAGCCAGGCGGGCTCACCCGGCTGCAAGGTGCCGGCACGTACACTCTCCACATAAAAAGGCAGCATGCCCACGCCGTGGCTGGGGTGGCCTTTCAGGTTGGCCGCCACCAGGTGCTGCGCCACCACATCGGCTTCTTCATTGTTGGAGCCCAGCGCCAGCAAGGTGG
>JAIXTB010000042.1 GCA_027484385.1 Neisseriaceae bacterium
CCTTCTCTTCCCAATACATCCTGCTGGCGCCACAGCTCGTCAAATGTCGCGCTGGCTTCGCGCAGGCTGGCAATCAGCGCAGTGGCGGCTTCGTGCTGCAGCGCGCTGGTGTCGGCGCGGAACTCGGCCACCATGCGGCGCGCGCGCGTGGGCCAGTCGTCTACCAGCTGCATGGCCAGCGGGTGGCAGAACATGAACTGCAGCAGGTTCTTGCTGCCCGGTTCGTCCAGCCAGCCGGTAAACAGCGCGCCGGCTTCAGCGTTCCAGGCCGGTACCTGCCACAGCGCGTCCAGCACATAGGCTGGACGGCTGATGTGGGCGGTGGCGGCGGCCAGCATCTGTTCGGCCTCGGGGTTGGCCGCAGCGCTGCTGTGCTGCGGGTTTTTCTGACCGGCCAGGTTGAACAGGTAATCGGTTTCGGCGCGCGACAGCTGCAGCGTGCTGGCTAGTGCCGCCAGCGTGGCAGCGGATACCGACTGCGTGCGGCCTTGTTCTATCCAGGTCAGCCAGGTGGGGCTGATGCCGCACAGTGCGGCCACCTCTTCACGGCGCAGGCCTTTGGCGCGGCGGCGGCTGCCGGCGGGCAGACCGGCGTGTTCGGGCTGCAGTCGCTCACGGTGGCTGCGGATAAAGTCGCCTAGCGGGGTGGGTTGGCTGGGCTTGCTCATGCGTGGGCCTGTGCTGTGGCTGTTAGTGTCAGTACTAGTATAAAAGCTTATCTTGTACTAGGAAAACGCCTGCGTCATGATGGTGGCCAACGCAGGATTTGCGCCGGCGCAAAGCCGGGCTGTGCTACATGGCGCAGGCTGGCCGGCAGGCAAATCCCTTGTTTCCTCTTTACCTGAAGGCGCGACCATGACCGCACAAACCCTGTACGACAAGCTGTGGCACAGCCACGTGGTGCACGAAGAAGCCGACGGCACCGTTTTGCTTTATATCGACCGCCACCTGGTGCACGAAGTGACCAGCCCGCAGGCGTTTGAAGGCCTGAAGCTGGCCGGCCGCCCGCTGTGGCGCGTGGATTCGGTGGTGTCTACTGCCGACCACAACACCCCTACCAACGATTGGGACAAGGGCATTCAGGACCCGATCTCGCGCCAGCAGGTAGAAACGCTGGACGCCAACATCAAGGCCTTTGGCGCGCTGGCTTACTTTCCGTTCAAGGACAAAGGCCAGGGCATCGTGCACGTGATGGGGCCGGAGCAAGGTGCCACCCTGCCGGGCATGACCGTGGTCTGTGGTGACAGCCATACCTCCACCCACGGCGCTTTTGGCGCGCTGGCGCACGGTATCGGCACCTCGGAAGTGGAACACGTGATGGCTACCCAGACGCTGGTGGCCAAGAAATCCAAGAACATGCTGGTGCGCGTGGACGGCAAATTGCCGGCCGGCATTACCGGCAAAGACGTGGCGCTGGCGATTATCGGCAAGATCGGCACCGCTGGCGGTACTGGCTACGCCATCGAATTTGGCGGCGAAGCCATTCGCGCGCTGTCGATGGAAGGCCGCATGAGCCTGTGCAATATGGCCATCGAAGGCGGTGCCCGCTCCGGCCTGGTGGCGGTAGACCAGAAAACCATCGACTATGTGAAAGGCCGCCCGTTTGCCCCGAAAGGCGAGCAGTGGGATGCCGCCGTGGCGTACTGGAACACGCTGCATTCCGACGAAGGCGCGCACTTCGACCAGGTGGTAGTGCTGGACGCGGCCGACATCCAGCCGCAAGTGACCTGGGGCACTTCGCCGGAAATGGTGACCGATATCAATGGCCGCGTGCCGGACCCGGCGCAGGAAACCGACCCGGTGAAAAAAGGCTCCATCGAACGTGCACTGGCCTACATGGGCCTGCAAGCCGGTACTCCGATGAGCGAGATTCCGGTGGATATCGTGTTTATCGGCTCCTGTACCAATAGCCGTATCGAAGACCTGCGCGACGCTGCTGCCGTAGCCCGTGGCCGCCAGAAAGCGGCCAACGTGAAGCAGGTGCTGGTGGTGCCGGGCTCTGGCCTGGTGAAGGCGCAGGCGGAACAAGAAGGCCTGGACAAGGTCTTTATCGAAGCAGGCTTTGAATGGCGCGAGCCGGGCTGCTCGATGTGTCTGGCGATGAACGCCGACCGTCTGCAGCCGGGCGAGCGTTGTGCGTCTACCTCCAACCGCAACTTTGAAGGCCGTCAGGGCCAGGGTGGCCGTACCCACCTGGTGAGCCCGGCCATGGCGGCTGCCGCTGCGGTGGCCGGCCACTTTGTTGACATCCGCTCGCTGTAATAGAGGCAAACATCATGACTACCCGACTTTTTGTGCTGATCTGCGTCGCCCTGGCCATCACTGGCTGCAACACGGTTTCCGGCATCGGTAAAGATATCAAGAAGGCGGGTAGCGCCATTGAAAGGGCTGCACAATGAAAGCATTCACTACACTCAACGGCCTGGTCTGCCCGCTGGACCGCGCCAACGTTGATACCGACGCCATCATCCCCAAGCAATTCCTGAAATCGATCAAGCGTTCCGGCTTTGGCCCCAACCTGTTCGACGAATGGCGCTATCTGGACCACGGCGAGCCGGGTATGGACAACAGCCAGCGCCCGCTGAACCCGGATTTCGTGCTGAACTTCCCGCGTTACGCCGGTGCCCAGGTGCTGCTGGCGCGCGAAAACTTCGGCTGTGGCTCCAGCCGCGAGCACGCACCGTGGGCGCTGGAAGACCAGGGCTTCCGCGTGGTGATTGCGCCGAGCTTTGCCGATATTTTCTTCAACAACTGCTACAAGAACGGCCTGCTGCCCATCGTGCAGCCCGCTGAGGTGGTAGACCAGTTGTTCCGTGAATGCGAAGCGGCCGAGGGCTACGCACTGAACGTGGACCTGCCATCGCAGACCATCACCACGCCGTCGGGCCAGTCCTTTGCCTTCGACATCACCGAGCATCGCAAGCATTGTCTGCTGGGTGGCCTGGACGAAATCGGCCTGACCTTGCAACACGCTGAGAAGATCAAGGCTTACGAGGCGCAACGCCGCGCTGCCCAGCCTTGGCTGTTTGCCTGAGCGATTCATTACACAGGGTTGGCCGCATGCGGCCAACCTGCGGGTACCGCCATCCGTCACGTTGCCTGCTGCTCGGTATAAGTAGCCGGCGGGAGAGGGTATGACGACAGTCCTGCAAGCATGGTTGTTACTATTGGCCAGTATCGTGGCTGAAATAGCCGGTACGCTGGCGTTGCGGCAGTCACAGGGTTTCAGCAAGCTGTGGCCGGTAGTGGCCTGCATCGGCTGTTATTTGCTTGCCGTGTGGCTAATGGGTATCGCCTTGCGCCGTCTGGATATGGGCTTGACCTATGCAGTCTGGGCTGCTGGTGGTACCGCGGGTACCGCGCTGATCGGCATGCTGCTGTTTGGCGAGCCCTACACGGTGGCAAGACTGGCGGGTTTGGCTTTGATTCTGGCGGGTGTTGTGGTGCTCAGCCTGCAAGGTACCCACTGACGGGTTAATGATTGACAGTGCTGCCTGACGGGCAGTGCGCGAAAGGAAATAAACATGAAGATTGCAGTTCTGCCGGGTGACGGCATCGGTCCGGAAATCATCGCTCAAGCCAAGCGCGTGCTGGAAGTGCTGCGCAGCGACGGCCTGCCTATCGAAATGGAAGAGGCACCGCTGGGTGGTGCTGGCTACGACGCTTTCGGCCAACCTTATCCATCGTTTACGCAAAACCTGTGTCGCCAGGCAGACGCGGTATTGCTGGGTGCCGTTGGCGGCCCGCAGTACGACAACCTGGACCGCCCGCTGCGCCCGGAGCGTGGCCTGCTGGCGATCCGTAAAGACCTGAACCTGTTTGCCAACCTGCGCCCGGCCATTCTGTATCCGGAGCTGGCCAATGCTTCCACGCTGAAGCCGGAAGTGGTGTCGGGTCTGGATATCATGATCGTGCGCGAGCTGACCGGTGATATCTATTTCGGCCAGCCACGCGGCATTGCCGTAAACGAGCTGGGCGAGCGCGAAGCCTACAACACCATGCGTTACAGCGAGAGCGAGATCCGCCGCATTGCCCACGTGGCGTTTGGCATTGCCATGAAGCGCAACAAGAAGCTGTGCTCGGTAGACAAGGCCAACGTGCTGGAAACCACCGAGTTCTGGAAAGAAATCATGATCGACGTGGCGCGTGAATACCCGCAGGTAGAGCTGAGCCATATGTACGTGGATAACGCCGCCATGCAGCTGGTGCGTAACCCCACACAGTTCGACGTGATGGTGACCGGCAATATCTTTGGCGACATCCTGTCTGACGAAGCCTCCATGCTCACCGGCTCCATCGGCATGCTGCCGTCGGCGTCGCTGGACCAGAACAACAAAGGCCTGTACGAGCCTAGCCACGGTTCCGCCCCGGATATCGCCGGCAAAAACCTGGCTAACCCGCTGGCAACCATCCTGTCTGCCGCCATGATGTTGCGCTATACCTTTGGCCAGGAAGCTGCCGCCCAGCGCGTGGAAAACGCGGTGAAAGCCGTGCTAGCCAAAGGCTATCGCACTGCGGATATCTTTGAGGCAGGCTGCGAGAAAGTCAGCTGCAGCGGCATGGGCGATGCTGTGGTTGCCGCCATGTAAATGACTGTTTTAATGCCGTTCAAATAAAAAACATCTACCCCATTGTGCGTGCTGCTGTTGCCCTGCACAATGGGGTAGATCACTAGATAAGCCCCGGTTTCAACCGAGGGCAGCGGTTTCAAACACCCGACGACATTCAGGAGAAATTATCGTGCGAGTAGGTTTTGTAGGCTGGCGCGGCATGGTGGGTTCCGTGCTGATGCAGCGCATGCTGGAAGAGAATGATTTTGCCGTGATCAACGAGCCGGTGTTCTTTACCACCTCCAATGTAGGCGGTGCAGCACCAGACGTTGGCCGCGAGGTACCGCCGCTGAAAGACGCGCGCAATATCGACGAGCTCAAGGCGATGGACGCCATCGTGACCTGTCAGGGTGGCGACTACACCGCCGAGGTGTACGGCAAGCTGCGCGCTGCCGGCTGGACTGGCTACTGGATCGACGCGGCTTCCAGCCTGCGTATGGAAGACAACGCCGTGATAGTGCTGGACCCGGTAAACCGCAACGTGATCGATGCGGCGCTGGCCAAGGGCGTCAAAGACTACATCGGCGGCAACTGTACCAACTCCATCATGCTGATGGGTATGGGCGGCCTGTTCCGCGAAGGCCTGGTGGAGTGGGTGTCCTCCATGACTTACCAGGCAGCCTCCGGCGGCGGTGCCAACCACATGCGCGAGCTGCTCAAAGGCATGGGCGTGGTACACGCTGCCGTAGCCGACGAGCTGGCAACACCATCGTCCGCCATTCTGGATATCGATCGCAAGGTGGCTGCGTCCATCCGCGAAGAAGTACCGACCGAATTCTTCGGTGCGCCGCTGGCGGGCGGCCTGATCCCGTGGATCGACAAGCAGCTGGATAACGGTCAGTCCAAGGAAGAGTGGAAGGGCCAGGCCGAGGTGAACAAGATTCTGGGCACCGACAGCACCATTCCGGTAGATGGCCTGTGCGTGCGCATTGGCGCCATGCGCTGCCACAGCCTGGCGCTGACCGTGAAGCTGAAGAAAGATCTGCCGCTGGAAGAAATCGAAGCCATCATCAAGTCGGGTAACGACTGGGTGAAATGGGTGCCGAACGACCGCGAAATCAGCGTAAAAGAGCTGACTCCGGCAGCCATCACCGGTGGCCTGCAAATTGGCGTGGGCCGTGTACGCAAGCTGAACATGGGTGGTGAATACCTGTCGGCTTTCGTGATTGGCGACCAGCTGCTGTGGGGCGCGGCCGAGCCGCTGCGCCGCATGCTGCGCATCCTGATCGAGCGCTGAACCTGCCAGCCGTCTGCTTTGCTCGGCGGATAAACGGCCTGTCACCCTTGGGTGGCAGGCTTTTTTACTGTGCAGCCCGCTTCATTTGCAAGCTGGGTGCGCTAAAATGAGCATAATGCGTTTTTCTGCAGGCCTGTTTTTTGTGGGCCACTCTCTTTTTCAAGAAAGTCTTGCTATCTGCCGTGCTGGCTAGTTGTGACTTTCTGGCAGTTTTCTGCCGTTGTCTGTATTGAAACTCAAGGTATTTACATGTCTGAAACGATTCGTCTTGCTGTTGTTGGTGCCACCAGCCTGGTTGGTGAAGCTGTGCTCGATCTGCTGGCCGAGCGCCACTTGCCGATTGGCCGTGTATTTGCACTGGATGTTGCCGATAAAGAAGGTGAAACCGTTTCGTTTGGTAACCTGGAGCTCGATGTTGCCCAGGTTGACGAGTTCGACTTTGCCAATGCTTCGCTGGCCATTTTTGTGGGTGGCGCCGAGCTTACCCGCCAGTACGTGCCGGAAGCGCGCCAGGCCGGCTGCGCGATTATCGATTTCAGCAGCGTTTACCGCTTGTCTGACGATGTGCCGCTGTATGTACCGGGCGTGAACGACGCCGTGCTGGACGATCTGGGCGAAGGCCTGCTGGTGTCGGTGCCCAATTGCACGGTAACACCGCTGGCGCAGGCCTTGGCCGCATTGCGTGCATCGGGCCTGCAGCGCGTGACTGTGTCTACCTATCAGTCGGTATCCGGCTCTGGTCGTGCCGCGCTGGAAGAGCTGGCTAACCAGACCACCGCGCTGTTTGGTGCTCGCGACGTGGAACTGGAGGTTTACCCCAAGCGTATTTCCTTCAACGTGTTGCCCTTGATTGGTGACGTGGACGAGCAGGGTGTTAGCGAGGAAGAGCGCTCGGTAGAGCAAGAGCTGCGTAAAGTGCTGGCCCTGCCAGGGCTGGACGTGGAGGCCACCTGCGTACGCGTGCCGGTGTTCTTTGGTCATGGCTGGGCGGTAACGGTGCAGACCGACGAGCCCATCACCGCCGACAAGGCCCGCGAGCTGTTCAAGGCCGCGCGCTTGCAGGTGATGGACGACCCTGCTGGCGAGATGCCTTATATCACCCCGCTGGAAGCCTCGGGTAATGAAGCCGTGTGGGTGAGCCGTGTACGCCAGACCGGCCGTAGCCTGTCGTTCTGGCTGGCCGCCGATAATGCGCGTACTGGTGCTGCTTTGCCATGCGTCGATGCCACAGCGGCACTCATGAAACGCGGGTATTTTGCCTGACTCGATAACTACTAGTAGTATTGCGGATAAACAAAGCTATGTAGTTTGATTGGATTTCCGGCCGCCTTGCCTTGTGGTACGGCCGCCATTACCTGGATGGCCGCACGCTGCGGGCCGGAATCAAGAATATTTCACCGAAAGGTAGCGCATTACGATGCTAGCCAATAAAAAGATGAGTTCGCTGTTGGTGGCCTTGCTGTTTTCTACGGCCGCCTGGGGCGGGCTGGGGGGGATAGCGGTACGCTCCAATCTGGGCGAAGTGCTGCGTGCCGATATCGACCTGACCGGCAGTGCCGAAGACGAAATCGTGCGTGTTGGCCTGGCCTCTCCCGATACCTTTCGTGATCTGCAAGTAGACTACAGCCCGGCGCTCACCAGCCTGCGCTTTGCCCTGGCGTATCGTTCCAACGGCAAGCCCTATATCCGGGTGCTGTCGGTTCAGCCTATCAGCGACCCCTACCTGCGCTTTGTGGTAGAGGCCAAAACCGCCAGTGGCCGCTCGATTCGCGAATACACCGTGCTGCTGGACCCGCTGGAATACCCGAACAAAGCGGATGCCATCGAGCGCTCTGCCAAAGCCATTGCTGCCGCCGAGCCGGCGCGCCTGAAACCCGCTACACCGTCTGCCGTGCGGATCCCGCTGCCAGCACCAGCTGCACCGGTGTCAGCGTTGCCACCGGATTTCATTGTGGTCAAGCGAGGTCAGACCCTGGCCCAGGTTGGCCGCATCGCGCGCGCAGAAGGCGCTACCCTGCGCCAGACCATGGCGGCATTGGTGCTGGCTAACCCGTCTGCTTTTGTAAACGGCGACCCTGCCACGCTGAAAACCGGTGCGCGGTTGCGCATACCATCGGCAGCCACAGCGCGGGCGCTGAAGTCGTCGCGCGTGGCCGAGGTGCTGGACGGTTTTGCCGCCGCACCGGCCAAAGCGGTGCAGAGGGCGGCCCAGCCGCTGATGCCTGCCCCGGCGGCACCGGCTAATACAGCACAGCCCGTGTTGAAGCTGGAACAACCCGAGCCCGCCTCCGCCCCAGCTGCTGCCCAGGATGCGCAGCTCAAGGCCGCGCAGCAGAAAATCCAGGAGCTGGAAGACAAACTGAAATCCCTGCAGATGGCTGCGTCTGCTGCATCGGCCATGGCGGCGATTCCGGCTGAGTCCGCTTCGGCACCGGTGCCGGCCCCTGCTGCATCGGCCCCCGCTCATCAACCGGCAGCACCACAGCCCGCCAGCGCACCAGAGGAGGAGGGCCCTGGGCTGATGTCCCAGGTGATGGACTATCTGCCCCTGATCGCGGGGGGGAGTGCTGCAGTCTTGCTGGGCGTGGCAGCACTGCTATTCGTGCGCCGCCGCAAGCGCGGTACCAAGGCCGCCACTGAAGCGGCGGGTGCTTCCATTCTGGGGGCCGGCACGGTTGGCCGCGTAGCGGGTGTGGATGAAGCCGGTGGTAATACTTTCCTGGCAGACTTTACCCGCACCGGCATGAGTGGCGTGGATGCGGGCGAGGTCGACCCGATTGCCGAGGCCGAGGTGTACCTGGCTTATGGCCGCGACCAGCAGGCCGAAGATATCCTGAAAGATGCCTTGGCCAAAGACCCGACGCGCCACGAAGTCCGCCTGAAACTGATGGAAATTTATGCATCACGCCAGGATAAGGCAGCGCTGGAAGCCCAGGCGCGTGAGCTGCATGCTGCGGTAGATGGTAAAGGCGCACTATGGTCGCGTGCGACAGCCATGGGCCTGTCTGTGGACCCAACTAACCCGCTGTATGCGGGTGAAGCTAGCCCTGCAGCATCGGTAGCGGCAGCTGCGCCGGTAGCTGCGGCTGCCGCCATGAGTATCGATCTGGATTCCGAGCTGATGGGCGAGCCTGAACCGCTGCCGCAAGAAGCCTTTATCGAGCCGGAATCCATTGCGGTCGAGGATGACGACCCGCTGCGTAATGCGCTGTTTGGCGAGCCGGCAGTGGCCGAGCCTGCGCCCGCACCTGATCTGGACCTGGAAAGCCTGCTGGCTCAGCCTGCGCCCGAGCCGGAGCCGCCAGCAGAAGAGCAGCCAGAAGACAAGCACATGCTGGATTTCGACTTTAATCTGGACACCCCGGAGCCGCCACCTGCCGCCCCCGCCGCCCAGCCGGAGTCTGTGGATGATGCATTTGATTTTGATATGTCCACGCTGGATAGCCTGGGCAGCCCGCCGGCTAGCGAGCCGGCAGCGCCATCGCTGGCCGGTATGAGCCTGTCGGATGACCCGCTGTCTACCAAGCTGGATCTGGCCCGTGTTTATCTGGATATGGGTGACAAGGAAGGTGCACGCGAAGTGCTGGAAGAGTTGGCCGCAGAAGCGCAAGGCAGCCTGAAATCGGAAGCGGAGGCTTTGCTGGCGTCGCTGTAAATGTTGATGCAGATCGTGTAAGAAGTTAATGTGCTTTGTGAGTACTGCAGCTTATGGGTACTATGCCTGAACATCAAAAAGAACTGAAAAAGGACATGGGGTGACATTGCGGCCATTAGTTGCGGGGCTGGCGATCGCATTTGCTGCTGCGTCGCCATGGGCACAGGCGGGTCTGGGGGGGATCCGCTTGCTTGCTGGCCCGGGTGAACCGTTTTATGCGGAGGTAGCGCTGGATCCGGAGCAGGGGCTGGAAAACCCCTTTGTTGCCCTGGCATCCCGCGAGCGCTATTCCACCCTTGCGCCGTACTCTGACAAGGCCAGCCAGCTGCAGATCAAAACGGTTGAGGTGGCTCCGCAGCAGTATCTGGTGCGTATTACCGGCCCGGCACTGGCGCCGGGTGAGCCATTCAATTTTGCCCTCGAGCTGTCTTGGCCTTCCGGCAAGGTGGTGCGTGAGTATCGCGTGAGCGGGGGCGGGCCTGTACCGGGCCCGTCTGGCAAGAAAGAAGACAGTAGCGCTGCCTTGGCGGAGCGTCACCCGCTGATCGACGAGCCTGGTGGTCTGGCCTTTGGTGAGGGGCGCTTGCTGTCTGCGCGTGGTCTGCCGATGCGCGCTGAAATCGAACTGCTGGGGGAATGGCCGGCATCCATTAGCGCCGCCACGTTCGCCGTACTTTCCGATGATAATGCCCTGGGCAAGCCCGTGCTGGCGCTGCATCAGCGTAAAGGCCGCCAGTGGCTGTCTGTCAGCTCAACTACGCCCCTGCAGCAGGCCCGTGTGGCGTTTAGCTTGGAGGCCCGCCACGACGGTGCCATCATTCAGCGTGGTTTCGTATTTGCGGTGCCCCAGCGTGGTGTTTCCCTGAGCAAGCCCCTTTCGCGCCCGGCCGCGCAGGCTATCGACATGCCAGGGCAGTATCGCGTGCAGCCTGGTGATACCTTGTCCGGTTTGGCGCGGCGCTTTGCCCAGGGCAAGACGGTTTCGCAGACAGAAAATGCACTGTATGCGGCCAACCCTACGGCTTTTGCCCATGGTGACAGAAACAAACTGTTTGCCGGTGCGCTGATGAAAGTGCCGGCAGCAGCAGGCGAAGCGCCTGCCGCGACTAAGCCGGCAGCTGCACCAGAGAATGCCGCGAGGCCTGCTGTAGTAAAGCCGCTGGCATCTGCTGCAGCTGCGGCTGCGCCTGAGGCGTCTGCCGCCAAGGCAGAACAAGCGGCCTCAGCGCCTGCGGTGTCTGCCGAAGAGCAGGAAAAACTGGCCCAGTTGAAAGCCGCCCAGCAGCGACTCGACTGGCTGGAGTCCGAGATCAACCGCTTGTCTGCCCAGCCGCCCAAAGCAACCATTGCGCATCGTCCGGAAGAACCCACTGTGCAGGATGAAGCGTTCCTGGATGAAAACCTGACGCAGTGGGTGCTGTACGGTGTGGGGGGCTTGTCTGTTGCCAGCTTGCTGGCGTGGCTGCTGGTCAAGCGCCGTCGTGCCGCAGCCAAGTCGCCGCAGCTGGTGTCAAGGCAGCGTAATGCGATGGGGCCGGTGACTATCAGTGCCTCCCTTGGCCCGGATGAGCAGCCCTTGGCGCAGCCGATTGCCGACGATATCAACTTGCAGGCGATTGATGTGCTGGCAGAGGCTGATGTGCTGATGGCGTATGGCCGTTTTGACGCGGCCGAGCAGCTGCTGCGCGAAAGCCTGGCGAATGAGCCGGATCGCGAAGATCTGCGTATGAAACTTCTGGACCTGATTGCCCGCAAGGGTAACCGGCAGGAGTTCGAGTCGGTAGCGCTGGACTTGTTGGCCGTATTCGGCCCGACGAGTGGCCTGTGGAAGCGCGTGCTGCAGCTGGGGGGGACGCTGGATCCGGATAACCCGCTGTATCGCCCCGCACAGCAATCATCGGAGCATTTCGTGCTGGATGAGCCCCGTGCACCGGTAGATCTGGGCAATTTTGCGCCAGAGCCGGACGAAATGGTGCCGCTGGCTAGCCAGGTAGATAATGCCGAAGCAGCGCAAGATCTGGCACGGCTTTATCGCGAGATGGGCGATACAGAGACAGCCGATGCCCTGTTGCGCGAGGCCGGTATCAAAGCGTGATTGTGGCCTTATTTCACCCGACAGCCAGCCTCCTAGTCTGGCTGTTTTTCATTGTGGCCTTGTCCGGCTTGCATGGTGCGGGCTTGCTGTGGGCCACGGGGCTATGGCTGATGGTGCCGGGTGCCTGGCGTGCGTTGCTGCGCGCGGTATGGCCTATGCGTTTCTTGCTGCCGGCGGTGGGCGTGCTGTCTGGCTGGTTTGTGCCGGGCGTGCCGTGCTGGGCAGAGCAGGCATGGTCCCCGTCGCGAGAGGGGCTGCAGTTGGGTGGCGAACAGGCGCTGCGCTTGCTGGTGATGTCGGCCAGCGTACGTCTGCTGTGGCTGGCTTATGGGCAGGCCGGTTTCCTGGCTGGCTTACATCTATTGCTGGCCCCGCTGGCTTGGCTTGGCTTGCCGGTAGGGCGCTTTAGCCTGCGGCTGGTGCTGACGCTGCAGCAGGCTGAGCAGCTGCTGGCTGTGCGCCCGCGCTTGTCGCTGGCCTGGCTGGCAGCCAGCCTGCAGGCAGATCAGGGGTCACAAACCCTGCCGGATAAGGTAGAGTTGGGTTTTTACTCTTGGCAGTATCGGGATGGGGCGCTGGTGTGTGTGGCCGGCCTGGTTCTGATCATCATCATGAAAGTAGTGCAATGAGAATCGCGCTGGGTCTGGAATACGACGGGCGCGCATTTGCCGGCTGGCAAACCCAGCCAAGTGGCAATACCGTACAAGACAAGCTGAATCAGGCGCTATCGGCGATTGCCGGTGAGCCTGTCAGCACCCTGGCAGCAGGGCGCACCGATGCCGGTGTGCATGCCTTGATGCAGGTGGTGCATTTTGATGCGCCGGTCAGCCGCCCGCTAAATGCCTGGGTGCGCGGCGTCAATGCGCATTTGCCGCCCTCGGTGGCTGTGGTGTGGGCGCGTGAGGTGAGTGATGAGTTCCACGCCCGGTTTTCTGCGTTTTCCCGCTCTTACCGCTATTTCTTGCTGACGCACCCGGTGCGCCCGGCGCTCACCGCAGGCCGCGTTGGCTGGTACCACCAGCCGCTGGATATCGATGCCATGCGCGCCGCAGCCGCCGTGTTGCTAGGGCAGCATGATTTTTCCAGTTTTCGTGCGGCGGAATGCCAGGCCAAGTCGCCGCTCAAGCATTTGCAGCAGCTGGATATCACAGAGAGCCAGGGTCTGATCCGTTTTGACCTGACTGCCGATGCGTTCTTGCACCACATGGTGCGCAATATGGTGGGCGCGCTGGTGTATGCCGGCAAAGGCAGCCTGGATGTGGCGGGCATGCAGGCCTTGTTGGCCGCATGCGACCGCACTAAGGCGCCGCCTACCTTCATGCCGGACGGGCTGTACCTGACCGGCGTGGGTTACCCGGCCGCTTTTGATCTGCCCACCCAGGCGCAGCCAGAGCGGCTAACGCTGTGGAGATAGCATGACAGTGCGTACCAAGGTTTGTGGCTTTACCCGCCCGCAGGACGCGGCGGCTGCCGCTGCGCTGGGCGTGGACGCTATCGGGCTGGTGTTTTATGCGCCCAGCCCGCGCCATGTCACCATTGCGCAGGCGCAGGCCATCATTGCCGCCTTGCCACCCTTTGTTAGCGTGGTCGCGCTGTTTGTGAACCCGACAGTAGACGACGTGCAGCAGGTATTGGCCGCGTGTGCCATCGACATACTGCAGTTCCACGGTGAAGAAACGCCGGCCTTTTGCCGCAGTTTTCAGCGCCCTTACCTGAAAGCCGTGCGCGTGCGCCCGGGCATGGACCTGGTAGCCTATGCGGCCAACTATCACGATGCACGCGGCTTGCTGACCGACGCCTTCGTGGAAGGTGCCCATGGCGGCACCGGCGCCGTGTTCGACTGGACGCTTATCCCGCCATCCTTGCCCTTGCCGTTGATCTTGTCCGGCGGGCTGGATGCGGCCAACGTGGCCGATGCGGTGCGCCGTGTCAAACCCGCCGCGGTAGATGTGTCCAGCGGGGTAGAGGCGGGTAAAGGTATCAAGCACCCCGAGCGTGTGGCGGCGTTTCTGGCCGCGGTGCGGGAAGGGCAACATTCAATGGCACCAGGCATGGGTCTGGCGCCTTAAAACAAAACCATCAGGAGCATTCCATGAGCAGTTATGACTTCCCCGATGCACGTGGCCGTTTTGGCGCGTATGGCGGTGTCTATGTAGCGGAAACATTGATGGCAGCATTGGACGAGCTGAATGCCGAGTACGCCCGCGCCAAGGCTGACCCGGCATTCTGGCAAGAGTATCACCACGAACTGAAGCACTTTGTGGGCCGCCCCAGCCCGATTTACCATGCCAAACGCTGGTCCG
>JAIXTB010000081.1 GCA_027484385.1 Neisseriaceae bacterium
GCTCATGAAGTGGTTTATTGGAACGCTGGTAGTGGTCAACCTGTTGGCCGCGCTGTATGGCGCGCTGAAACAAAAGCCAGAGGTGGATATCCACGCGCAGGAAGTGAATGCTGCCCAGCTGAAAATGCTGCCGGCCAACTGGAAACCCCCCGTTGCCAGTGCTCCGGAGGCCAGCGCACCGGTAACCGATATTGCCAGCAGCATGCCGCAAGCGGAGGTGGTGACCGCTGTGCCCACCGTGCCTGCGGTGAGCAGCGCGGTGGGCACGACCGCAGCGCCGAAAGAGGCCAAGCCTGCCGTGATCCCCGCCAAGCCGGAAGCCAAACTGCCGGAAGCAAAAAATGATGACAAGGCCGTGAAACAGCCAGACATCAAGGTCGCCGAGGCCAAACCTGTGGCCGCCACACTGTGCTACAGCTGGGGTGGGCTAGATCCGCAGCAGCTGGCGCGTGTACAAGGCGGTGTCCCCTTGCTGAAGCTGTCCAGCCCGCCACAAGCCAGTGTGGTGGATCAGCGTCGCGGCTCGGGCAAGGCCTGGGTGTTCTACCCGCCGCTGGCTACCCAGGCCGAGACGCAGACCTTGGTGGCCGAGCTGAAAGCCAAGGGTTTTGACAGTTATATCGTCCAGACCCCCGGCGAATTCAAAGGCTATCTGTCTCTGGGGCTGTTTGGGCGCGAAGAGGGCGCACAGGCGCTGGTGAAACGCCTGAAAGCGGCCGGCTACGACAAGACCAAAGTGGATAGCCGGGGCGACGTGGTGAAAGTCACCACACTGAGCTTCCGCCAGCTGGATGAAGCTACAGCAGGCAAGCTCAAGGCGCTACAGAAGCGCTTGTTGCCAGGCATACCGCTACAAGCGTGCCGCTAGCAGAAACCAGGCAGGATAAAGGCAGACGTTAGTCTGCCTTTTTTATTGCCAGCCAACATGACCTGTCATGTTGTAGACATATTGTCTTGATCGTACTGTCACAAAGATACCTTAAGGTTGCAACGTTCATTTCAACGCTTGCCGCGATGGGGTTCCACATGTCAGACGCTTACAAAATCAAGCATCATGGTGTTAATGATACTGCCAACACCTGTAACAACCCGGCACTCTCAGATGTGCTAGAGGCACGCCTGTCTCGCCGTGGCCTGTTGCAAGGTACCGGCGCACTGGGTATGGCCGGCCTGTTCACCGGTACTTTCACTACCCTCGCCGAAGCAGCTCAGGGCGTAGGCACCCTGCCGGCACCCAAGCTGGGTTTTGCCCCGGTGCCGTTTGGTTTTGAAGATAAAGTCGTGGTGCCGGCCGGCTATAGCGCCGAGGTCCTGTACGCCTGGGGCGACCCGGTAGGGATTCCGGGCAATATGCCTGCCTTCAAGCAAGACGCATCCAACACTGCTGCCGAGCAGGAAGCGCAAGCCGGCATGCACCACGACGGCATGCACTACTACCCGCTGCCGCTGGGCGCGACTGGCTCCAAGCATGGTCTGCTGGCTATTAACCATGAATATACCGATGATGGCCTGCTGCACGTAAATGGCATGAATGGCTGGAATGGCGACAAAGTCAAAAAGGCCCAGGCTGCGGTAGGCGTGTCAATTATTGAAGTCGAAGCCACCAGCAAAGGCTGGCAAGTCGTGCGCCCGTCCAAGTACGCCCGCCGCATTACCGCCAACACGCCGATTGCCATCGGCGGCCCGGCTCGCGGCCACGACCTGATGAAAACCGAGGCAGACCCGAAAGCCGTGGAGATACTGGGTACCTTCCAGAACTGTGCCAGTGGCCCGACCCCATGGGGCACTTACCTGACCTGCGAAGAAAACTTCGACGGCGTGTTTGCCAACGAGTCTGGCAACCTGACCGACCTGGAAAAGCGCTACGGCATCAGCCCTACCGGCGCTGGTTACAAGTGGGCGTGGGAAGACTTCCGTTTCGACCTGCAGCTGAACCCCAACGAAGCCAACCGTTTTGGCTGGGTAGTGGAAATCGACCCGTTCGACCCGAAAGCCAAGCCGGTAAAACGCACCGCACTGGGCCGTATCAAGCACGAAGGCGCCACCACCACTATTGCGGCCAACGGCCATGTCGTGGTGTACATGGGTGACGACCAGCGCTTTGAGTACATCTACAAGTTTGTTTCCAAAAACAAATACGACCCGAAAAACCGCAAGGCCAATATGCAGCTGCTGGAAGAAGGTACGCTGTATGTCGCCCGCTTCGATGCTGACGGTAGCGGCAGCTGGCTGCCATTGGTAGCAGGCCAGAACGGCCTCACCGCCGACAAAGGCTTTGCCAACCAGGGCGACGTGGTGATCAAGGCGCGTATGGCTGCCGATATTGCCGGCGCCACCAAAATGGACCGCCCGGAGTGGATCGCCGTCAACCCGCGCAAGGCGGGCGAGGTGTACTGCACCTTGACCAATAACAGCGACCGTGGCAAGGAAGGCAAGCCGGGCGCCGATGCGGCCAACCCGCGTAACAGCAACCTGTTCGGCCATATCATCCGCTGGCAGGAAAACGCTGGCGACGCCACCAGCACCGGCTTCAAGTGGGACATCTTTACGCTGGCCGGCCGCCCGGATGCCGCCAAGCAGGAACACGTAGGCAACATCAAGGGCGACGCCTTCGGTAGCCCGGATGGCCTGAAGTTCGACCAGCTGGGCGTGCTGTGGGTGCAAACCGACGTGTCCACCTCCACGGTGAACATGAAGGAATACAAAGACATGGGTAACAACCAGATGGTGGCCGTGGTGCCGGAAACCGGCGAATTCCGCCGCTTCCTCACCGGCCCGAATGGTTGCGAGATCACCGGCCTGGCCTTTACGCCAGACAACAAAACCATGTTCGTCAACATCCAGCACCCCGGCGAACCCGCTGACGAGCGCAACGACCCGGCCAAACCGACCGCCATCTCCGCTTGGCCGGACGGCCCGAAAGCCGGCCGCCCGCGCGCGGCAACGGTGGTGGTGCGCAAGCTGGACGGTGGTGTGATCGGTAGCTAAGCTGGCTTAAGCTAAAAAAAACCGCCCCGAGTGATCGGGGCGGTTTTTTCATGGCAGCTTGTCAGTGTAATGGTGGGCAGCGTTGGCCCAGCGGGTGGCTGCGTTCTTCGGTGTCCGGGTGGCTGGCAAACCAGCCCCCGCTGCTGATCACTTCGCTGCCGTGCTGTTGCTGCATCGCGGTTTCGATGCGCTTCAGGCTGTAGCCTAGCAGGCAAGGGGACAGGCCTTGTGCCTGTAGCACGGCGTAAGCAAAACGGTCGGCCTCGCGTTCGTGCTCGCGGCTGTAACTGGCACTGGCTAGCGCAACCGGCAGCGCCAGCGTCAGGCTGCTGGTATCGCCGGTGATCAGTGTCAGTGCTGCCAGCACCCCCACGCTTTCTACTGCGCTACGCAGGCCGTGGCGGTGTTCAACGTGGCCAGCTTCGTGCGCCAGGATAGCCAGGATTTCGTCTGGTCGCGTAACAACCGTTAGCAGCTGGTCGGTGACCACGATGGTGCCCCCCGGCAGCGCAAAGGCGTTGGGACCGATGTCTGGTGCGTGGCGCAGCAGCACGCTGTAGCGGTAGGGGCTGTTTGCCGTTTGTAGCTGCCGCATGCCAGCCTGCAACGCTTTGGCCCGATCGGCAGGCAGGCGGCTGGCGGACAGCGCTCCACGCTGTTCCAGCCATGCCAGTGTCTGTGCGGCCAACTGTTGCTCTGCACTGACGGGAATCAGCGGCAGCAGCCAGCCAGCCGCAGCCGGCAGCGCGAAGCGCCATCCCAGCCACAGGATGGTGGCTGCGGCGGCCATGCCGCCGGCCAGTACGTACCAGCTTTGCTGCAGCCAGTGCCCGCCAGCCTGTAGTGGTGGCAGCCCGCCTAGCAGGCGGCGGATGGCGGTTTTTTGCGCCACCTCCAGCGTGCCACCGTCGGGCAGGTGCACGCTGTCGGGCAGGGTATCGATACCGGCTTCCAGCTGGCAGTTGGCCAGCAAAAAGCGGCGCTGGCCGCTGGCGGTATTGACCACCAGTTCGTCGCCGTCGCGGCCAAGCTGTACGGTTTGCGGGCGAGGGGTGTGGCCGTCGTACCACAGCGCTTCGATGTCTACCATCCCAGATCCAGTGCCAGCATGTCGGCCAGCTCGTCGCCACGTGCGTCGTATTGCGATTGGCCCTGTGCGTATAGCCGGGCCAGGTCGGGGCCGCCTTGCAACGTTAATTGGTTAAACGTGGCACGCAGGGTGCGGATGCGTACCCATGGCCACGCCAGGCCCAGGCTGAAGACCAGTGCCAGGGTGTTGGAGAAATGCAGGGCAAGCAGGGTACGGCTTGGCAGCACCATGCGCAGGCGGTGTTCGATGTTTTCGATCATCAGGCTCGTATGGTTCAGTAGCACGCGCTGGAGTGCCATACGTGCGTAAGCCAGTGTCGCCAGTAACCACAATATGCCCAGCATGCCGCCAAAGAAACCATCGATGACACGCATGCTGCCGTGGCCGAAGTGGGCGTTAACCCAGGCGGGTAGATTGAGGGTGTTGCCAGCAAACCAGATTACCCCGCCGAGTGCGGTAAAGCCGACGCCATAAAGCACAGCGGCAAACAGGCTGCCAAAGCCCGCCAGATAAAGCTTGCGCATACAGGGCGCTATCGCCAGACTGGCCCGCCCCAGCCGGCTGTGCGGTAGCAGATAGCGCTGTTTTTGCAGCGTAGCCAGCGGCCACAGCAGGCCCAGCGACAGCAGCAGGGTGAGCCATGATTTGAAAAAGGCACGGTAGGCTCCCTCGGTACGGCCGTCAAAATGCAGCCGCATGCCGCTCCAGCTGGTATTGGCCAGCCGGAAGCGCATCGCCTGTACCGCTAGCCACGGTGTGAGCAGCAGGGCGCCCGCACCCAGTAGCCCTTGCAGCAGTGGCGAAAACTCGGCCGAGAGCTGCCATAGCACAAACAGGCCCACCATCAGCGCGCGGCCTTTCAAGATGGCGATCGGGCTGGCGTGGTAGCCGAAGCGGCCACCGGCCACTTGGGTATGGCCGTACAGGTATTTGAGGTTGCGTACCTTGGCCCAGGCCGAGTACACGCCCAGTGTCAGGATAGACAACACCAGATTGCTCAGCCATAGCCTGGCGTAGCTGCCGGTGGTAGCACTAAAAGCGAAAGGCAGCGTGTGCGGGATAGGGCGCATCTGCTCATTGGCCGGGTGTGTCATGGGGAGGTGCCTGTGGCTAGTGGGTGACGGATTATGTCATGGCAATGTTTGGCGATAAAACTTGCTGTCGTGCTGCGCTGGCGTCACACTTCGGGCTGCGTGCCGCGGGGTGCGCCAGCCTCAAACCGTCGGCTGTACAGATGGACGGTAATCGCCGTGGCGTCACTGCGGCGTGCTCTTTTTGTGGAGCGAACATGTCTGACGATCAAATCCGTGGCGACGGTGCCATCCGCCGCCAAAGCCTGTACGGCTCTTCCATCGAAAACACCTACGCCGGCGTGCTGTCCTTCATGCGCCGCAACTACACGCGCAACCTGGAAGGCGTCGATGTCGTGGTGTCCGGCATTCCGCTGGACCTGTCGGTGACCTTCCGCAGCGGCGCGCGCATGGGCCCGCAGGCTATCCGTGCCGCCAGCGTGCAGCTGGCCGAGCTCAAGCCTTACCCGTGGGGCTTTGACCCGTTTGAAGACCTGGCGGTGGTGGACTACGGCGACTGCTGGTTCGACGCGCACAACCCGCTCACCATCAAGCCGTCCATCATCGAACATGCCCGCACCATTCTGGCCAGCGGCGCCAAGATGCTGACCTTCGGCGGCGACCACTTCGTCACCTACCCGCTGCTGATTGCACACGCCGAAAAGTACGGCAAGCCGCTGGCACTGCTGCATTTTGATGCGCACTGTGACACCTGGCCGGACGACGAGCCGGACAGCCTGAACCACGGCACCATGTTCTACAAAGCGGTGAAGGAAGGCCTGATCGACCCGGCCAAATCGGTACAGGTGGGCATTCGTACCTGGAACGATGACTTCATGGGCCTGAACGTGCTGGGCGCACCGTGGGTACACGATAACGGCGTGGACGCCACCATCGCCGAAATCAAGAAAACCATCGGCGACGCGCCGGTGTACGTGACCTTCGATATCGACTGCCTGGACCCGTCCGCCGCGCCGGGCACCGGCACGCCGGTTCCGGGTGGCCTCACCACCGCGCAAGCGCTGAAGATCATCCGTAACCTGGGCGACCTCAACATCGTTGGCATGGACGTGGTAGAAGTGGCTCCCAGCTACGACCAGAGCGAAATCACCGCCATCGCGGCGGCGCACATCGCCTGTGACATGCTGTGCCTGATGCGTAACAAGAAGGTAGCGGGCACGCTGTAAGCCAGCTGCTGCGGCCAACGTTGGCCGCATTCCCGCACCGCGCCCGGCACCCGCCCGGCGCGGTTTTTCATGCTTTACAGCGTGCGTGCCGCCACCACCAGCGCCAGCAGTAGCAGGCTCTCGCACACCTCGATACCGGCACCCAGGCAGTCGCCGGTCATGCCACCCAGTTTGCGCTTCAGGTAGGCCCACCAGAACAGCCCGGCCAGCGGTGCCAGCAGCAGCACGGGTGCTAGCCAGGCGCTGGCGGCGGCCAGTAGCAGGGTGCACAGCCAGAAGCTGGGCCAGTGTGGGCGCCAGGCAAAACGTTCGCCGCTACCCGCCGCCAGGCTGGGCAGCGTGGCCGACCACGCCACGGTAAACAGCCGCGCCCAGGCTGGCACCAGCACCAGCCCGCCCAGCGTGGCGGCCAACCCTGTCAACGCGGTGATGCCGGTCTGGATCCCGTAGCCGCCGTGGTGCCCGTGGTAGCCCGGATAAGCCGCAGGCGCATCCGGGGAAAGCGGCGCTAAGCTCAGCTTCACCAGCAGCATCAGCAGTACCAGCTTGACGATCAGCTGCGTGGCCAGGCTCAGCACGCCAAAGCTGCCCAGGTGCGGGTCTTTCAGCACCTCCAGAAATCGCTCGCGCGAGCGGTGCGCCGCGCCCTGTGCGTCGGCCAGGTCGGCCAGGCCGTCGATGTGCAGGCCGCCGGTCACCCACAGCCAGGCCAGCAGGCCGGCCAGTGCGGCCAACCAGGGGTCCACCAGGCTGCCGGCCAGCACCGCCAGCCACACGATGGCGCCCACCAGCAGGCCTACGGGGGCAAACCAGCGTGCGGCGTCGGCCAGCCACGCCGGGTCGAAAGTTTTCAGCTGCGGTGTGGGCAGGCGGGTAAGAAACTGGATCGCCAGAATGAGGGTGCGCATGGGCAATAGGCTGTGGATAAGGTTGTGGGTAAGCGGTGGGCTGCCCGTGGGCAGCCTGTGCATGGCCTGTGGGCTAGCTGGCTGGCTGCGGGGATTCCAGCCGCGTCAGGTAGGCCGGGTGGCCGTCCAGAATCGACAGCTGGGCAAAGCCGCCGCGTTGTACCGCCATCAGCCGAGCCACGTTGAACTCGGTGCCCAGCAGCTCGGCCAGCAGCACGTTGATCACGCCGCCGTGGCTCACCAGTACGCGGTGGCTGCCGCGTGCCTGCTGCATCCACTCGGCAAAACCGGTGAGCACGCGGGTGCGGAAGGTGTCGAAGCTTTCCCCGCCTTCCGGGGTAAGCAGGCCGCGCGCCAGCAGCGTTTGCCAGTCTGGCGTGGTGGCGCTGATATCGGCTAGCGGGCGGTTTTCCCATGCGCCAAAGTGGCACTCGGCTAGCTGCGGGGCCACGTGCAGCGGCACGCGGCTGGCCAGTGCCTGCTGTACGGCAAACTCGCGGCAACGCAGCAGTGGCGAGGTGGCCATGCAGCTGACTGGCGCCAGCTGCACGATGCGCTGCCAGCTGGCGGCCATGTCTGCCTGGCCCTGCGCGGTAAGTGGCAGGTCGGTGTGGCCGATCAGCCGCCCCTGGTGGGCAATGTCGCCGTGGCGCAGCAGGGTGAGGGTGTAAGGGTTCATGCAGCAAGCCTCCTGGCCACGAAAGCACACAGAAAATACGTAAAAACCGCCGCTGGCGCGCTGGGCTACCGGGCGGCGGCTTGGCAAGCATACCCGCCAACGGGCAGCGGGGCGATGCTGCCCGGCGGTCAATCAGGCATTTTTGCCGGCCACGCCGGCCTCGGCAAAGGTGGCCATGCCCGCGTGCAGCGCAATGGCTTGCTGCAGCAGCGGTAGCGCGGCGGCCGCACCGCTGCCTTCGCCCAGACGGAAGCCCAGGTCGATCAGCGGGCTCAGGCCCAGCGCCTGCAGGGCCAGCACGTGGCCGGTTTCCTGCGAGCAGTGGCTGGCCAGCAGCCACGGGGCGATGTCCGCGTCGATGGCGTGGGCGGCCAGCGCAGCGGCGGTGCTGATAAAACCATCCAGCAGCAGCGGCACGCCCTGGCGGGCGCCTTCCAGATAGAAGCCGGCCATGGCGGCGATTTCCAGCCCGCCCAGCTCGGCCAGCACGCCGTGGCCGTCCAGCGTTTGCCCGGCCACGCGGGCCAGTGCATCGGCCACCACCTGGCGTTTTACCGCCAGGCCGGCATCGCTCACACCGGTGCCGCGGCCAACAATGGCCTCCACGCTGTGGCCGGTAAGGCGGCAGATCAGCGCGGCGGATGGGGTGGTGTTGCCAATGCCCATATCACCGGCAATCAGCAGGGTGGCGCCATCGGCAATGGCGCGGCGGGCGGCGTGGCGGCCAACCTCCAGCGCGGCTTCGGCTTCTTGGCGGCTCATCGCGGGCTCGCGGCGCAGGTTGCCGCTACCGGCGCGTACCTTGGCGTGCACGATGGGCAGCGCGGACAGATCGCTGGCCACGCCAGCGTCTACGACCTCCAGCCGCGCCTGGTTCACGCGTGCCAGCACGCTGATGGCGGCACCACCGTGGACAAAGTTGGCCACCATGGCACCGGTGACTTCGGGCGGGAACGCCGATACGCCTTCGGCGCATACGCCGTGGTCGCCGGCAAACACAGTAATGGCGGGCGACAGCGGCAGCGGGATCTCGCGCCCCTGCAGGCCGGCCAGCGTGATGGCCAGCTGTTCCAGTTTGCCCAGGCTGCCGGCGGGTTTGGTGAGTTGCTGCTGGCGGGCGTCGGCGGCTTGGCGGGTAGACAGGTTGGGGGCGGGGATACGTGGCATGAGGGGTCCTTGCATGATTTTCTGGCCTGCCGGGCAGGCGAACGGGCAGACCATACGACAGCCCGGCGCGGCTGGCAATGGGGGCTTCATGCAGATGGTTTAATTTCCCGCGCGGGCATTCTGTGCTGCCGCTGCTCGTTATAATGGCGGCTTGCAGGTGTCTGCCACGCCCGTACGGGCATGGCAGGTGAAACGGGAAGCCGGTGCAAGACCGGCGCTGCCCCCGCAACGGTAAGGCCTGAGCGTACACGCTCCAGGCATCGTATCGGCCACTGCCCCGCAGGGTGGGAAGGCACGATGCCGCATGGCCCAGCCCGGAGACCGGCCTGCAATGGACGCGGCGGAATCGCGTCTTGCTGGAGTATCGCGGGGAGGCGATCAGACAGCCTGCTGCCGGTGCCTGCCGGCGGTGCGCTAGTGTCCTTTTATTTCTCCGCACTCCCTTTTTGTCCCTACGGAGTGTGTCTACATGTTCAAAAGCAAACCACTGGCCGCGCTGGTAGCGCTGGCTTGTGCCCAGGCCGCCACGGCCAATCAGCCTGTTACCCTGGACGAAGTGGTGGTGACCGCCACCCGCGGCCAGGACAAAGTACGTGAATTGCCGGTGAATGTTTCGGTGATTACCGCCCGGGATATTGCCAATAGCACGGCGCGTACGGTGCAGGATGTGTTGTCCGGGCTGGCCGGTATCCAGATACGTAACAGCACCGGCGCTGCCGATACGGCAGCGGTAGACCTGCGTGGCTTTGGCATCACCGGCCTGAGCAATACCCTGATTCTGGTCGATGGTGTCAAACAGAACACCAACGATCTGTCGGCACCCAACCTGGGCGTGGTCCCGCTTGGCCAGATCGAGCGTATCGAGGTGGTACGCGGTAGTGGTGCCGTGGCCTATGGTGGCGGTGCCACCGGCGGGGTGATCAACATCATTACCCGTAACGGTTTCAGGGCGGCCGATGGCGTGCAGGCTACGTTGACAGCCGGTAGCTATAACCTGAAAAAAATCGACTTGTCCGGCCATGCCAGCAGCCAGCATGTGGCGCTGGATGCTTATGTGAAATCCCTGACCACGGACAACTATCGCCAGAACAATGCCGAGCGTAACGATAGCGGCGGCCTAGCGGCCACGGTGCGCCATGAGGGCGGCACCCTGCGTTTTTATGCCCGCACGGCCAACCAGGATACGCGTTTGCCCGGTGTGCGTAGTGTGGACGCGGCCAATGGGGTGGACGAGTTTGCCAGCAACCCGCGCGGTACCAACAAGCCCGACGATTACATGAGCACCCGCACCGATACGTGGGGTGTGCAAGCGAAGCAAGCTGCAGGCGAGGGCATGGTACTGCTGGATGTGGCGAGCAGTACCAAGAAACTGCAGTCCGAAGATATCAGCGCCAGCTACAGCAGCAAGCGCCAGCAAAGAACCGAAGAGCTCACCGCCAGCTTGCGTTATGAGCAGGATGTCGCGCGTCATCGTCTGGTACTGGGTGTAGACGCCATGTCCGGTGATGCCGCGGTGGACAGTGTGGATACCTACGGTACGGGCAGCAAAAAGATCAAGCAGCGCCACGCCGGCGGGTTTGTCGATGTGTTGCTGCGGCCAGCCCAGGGTACATCGATCAATGCGGGTGTCCGCTCGCAGCATGTTGAAGACAGTGCCAAGGTGCATAGCGGCTATGAAAACAGCTACGGCAGCAATAAAGAGCTGCGTGCCTGGCAGCTGGGCGTGCGCCAGGCGCTGATGCCGCAGCTGGATGGCTATGCCAAGCTGGGCCAGAGCTTCCGTCTGGCCAATGCCGACGAGCAGGCGTATGTCAGCACCCCGCTGTTGCCACAGCTATCGCACGACAAAGAGCTGGGTTTGTCCTGGCAGCACCAGGGCCAGGCCTTGCGGGCGGCATGGTTCCGTTATGACCTGAAGCGTGAAATTCATTTCAACGCGCTCAGCTCGGCCAACGTTAACCTCGACCCGACCCGGCGCCAGGGTGTTGAGCTGGAGGGCAAGACACCGCTTGCGGCCAACCTTGACCTGAGCGCCGCCGTGACATGGCAGCAAGCCACCTTCCGCAGTGGCGTGGCCAACAACATTAGCCTGGCAGGGAAAACCGTACCCTTGGTACCCCGCCATATGGCTAACCTGTCGCTGAGCTGGGCACCGTACGAGTCAACCCGTTTGGGCGTGCAGTGGCAGTATGTGGGCTCGCAGCGGCTGGATAACGACCAGGCCAACCAGTTTGGCAAGAAACTGGGCGCTTACAGCCTGATCCATGCCAAGCTCAGCCACGATTACAGCAAGACCGTGGGGGTGTCGCTGAGTGTGAATAACCTGCTGGACAAACAGTATGCGTCCTACGCTATCCGCTCCGGCTCTACCGGCGCGACAGGCAAATACAATCTGTACCCGGAAGCTGGCCGCAATATGCAGGCGGCCGTGACCATCAAATACTGACCACGCGCCCCCCGCCCCGCTGGCAGGTTCTGGCCAGCGGGGCATATGTTTCAGCCAGGTACACCAATGTGTCATGACTGCATCCAGCAGGGGTAGCACACGGTATAATGCGCGCTTGCAGGTGTCTGCCACGCCCGTACGGGCATGGCAGGTGAAACGGGAAGCCGGTGCAAGACCGGCGCTGCCCCCGCAACGGTAAGGCCTGAGCGTAC
>JAIXTB010000324.1 GCA_027484385.1 Neisseriaceae bacterium
CCTGTACCAGAAGAAATACCAGGACGTGATGGCCCGCATCGCGCGCGCCAAGGCCACCGCCAAGCCCAAGGTGTACGTGGAGCTGGGCCGTGACGGCGCTGACACCATCGGCAACACCTACCGCGACACCATGTGGGGCCAGATGCTGGACAACCTGGGCGCCGACAACCTGGCCAATGGCCGCATTAGCGCCAACTGGGGCCCGCTGAACCCCGAAGCGGTGCTGGCGGCCAACCCGGAGCACGTGATCATTGCCGGCTCGTCGTGGCAGAACCGCCCCAAGGCGGTGAAGCTGGGCTATGCCTCGGACGACGCTACCGCGCGCGCCACACTGCTGCCCTATACCAAACGCGCCGGCTGGGACACGCTGAAAGCCGTGCAACAGCAGCATGTCTACACGCTGGACCACGGCCTGGCGCGCACGCTGGTGGACTACACCGCCATGCAGTTCATCGCCAAACAGCTGTACCCGGCGCAGTTTGCCAATGTGAACCCGGTGGCCGAGCTGCGCCAGTTCCACGAACGCTACCTGCCGGTGAAGTACAGCGGTAGCTGGATGGTGACGCTGAAACCGTGAACACGCTCAGCCTGGCCCTACCCGCCGCCACGCGCCGGCTGGCTCCCGCGCTAGCCATGCTGCTGCTGATGGCCGGCGTGCTGTTGCTGTCGCTGCTGCTGGACGTGGCCAGCGGCCCGTCCATGCTGCCACTGCGCGAGGTGGCCAGCGCGCTGGCGGGCGGCGCGGTAGAGCGCGGCAGCGACGTGATCGTGTGGCAGATCCGCCTGCCGGTGGCACTGATGGCGCTACTGGTGGGTGCCGCGCTGGGCTTGTCCGGCCTGGTGATGCAAACCGTGCTGCACAACCCGCTGGCCAGTAGCTACACGCTAGGCGTATCGGCCGGAGCGGGTTTTGGCGCGGCGCTGGTGATTGTGCTGGGCGCGGCGCTGCCGCTACCGGAAACCATTGCCGTACCGCTGGCCGCCTTCCTGTTTGCCGGCATCGCCTGCAGCGCGGTGCTGGGCATAGGCCGCGCCAAGGGCGGCCAGGCCGATAGCTATGTGCTGGGCGGCATTGCGCTGTTGTTCCTGTTTCAGGCGCTGCTGTCGCTGCTGCAATACCTGGCGTCGCCCGAGGCGCTGCAGGCCATTGTGTTCTGGCTGTTCGGCAGCTTGTACAAGGCCAGCTGGCCCAAGCTGGGGCTGGTGGCCGCGGTACTGGCCGTGTGCCTGCCGCTGCTGCTGCGCGACGCCTGGCGCTTTACCGCGCTGGGCCTGTCGGACGAGCGCGCGCAGAGCCTGGGTGTCAACGTGCCGGCACTGCGCTGGCGCGCGCTGGCCATCGTGTCGCTGCTCACCGGCGCGGCGGTGGCCTTTGTCGGCACCATCGGTTTTGTCGGGCTGATCGCGCCGCATATCGCGCGCTTTCTGCTGGGCGAAGACCAGCGCCTGCTGCTGCCCGGCGCCGCGCTGTGCGGTGCGCTGCTGCTGTCGCTGTCGTCGCTACTGGGCAAATGGCTGTCGCCGGGGGCGCTGATTCCCATCGGTATTGTGACCGCCGCCGTTGGCGTGCCGTTCTTTCTGCTGCTAGTGATGCGCAGTAAACCGGGGGCGTGGTAATGCTGCAGGCACAACAACTCTGCGTCAGCCTGGGGCGGCAGGCCATTTTGCACGATGTGTCGTTCGAGGCGCAGCCGGGGCAGGTCACCGCGCTGCTGGGCCCTAACGGCAGCGGCAAAACCACGCTATTGAAAACGCTGGCCGGCCTGCTGCCGGCACGCGGCCAACTACAGTGGCAGGGCCAGCCACAGCCGCTGCAGCGCGGCGGCCAGCTGCACGCGGCCTGCGGCTACCTGCCGCAAGACTGCAGCACGCGCAGCCGCCTGACCGTGGCCGAGGCGGTGCTGCTGGGGCGCCTGGGTACGCTGGGCTGGCGTGTCAGTGCCGAACAGCACGCGGCGGTACAGCAGCAGTTGGCCGCACTGGGCCTGGCGGCGCTAGCCGGGCGCCGCCTGTGCGAGCTTAGCGGCGGGCAGCGCCAGATGGTGTTTCTGGCGCAGGTGCTGCTGCGCGAACCCAGCCTGCTACTGCTGGACGAGCCCATCAGCGCGCTGGACCTGCAACACCAGGTGCAGGTGATGCGTACCGTGCGCGAGCAAACACGCGCGCGCCAGCTCACCACCGTGGTGGTGCTGCACGACCTGAACGCCGCACTGGCCTACGCCGACCGCGTACTACTGCTGCAACACGGCCGGCTGGTGGCGGCAGGCAGTACGGCCGACATCCTTACCCCCGCCGTGCTGGCGCCGGTATTCGGCGTGGCCATCCACCAGGCGCACACTGCCACCGGCCACAGCGTGCTGTGCCCGCATAGCGGCTAGCACCGCGCTGCCCTCCCCCCTCGCCCCCAGCCCGGCCTGCAGCGTGCACGCCGGGCTGCTGCTTTTGGCGGCCCCTGCCCCTGCTACGATGCGGCAATCCGTACTTGCCAAACAAAATGTTACTGTATAGCATTCCGGCCGATAATAATTCTCGATAAGATCGGATACGACATGCACCCTCTGCGATCCCACCTGTTTGCCGGCAGCTTGCTGCTGGCTATCGGCCTGTCTGCCCAGGCCAAACCGCTGAACCTGATCGGCCAGTGGGAAATCCACAGCCTGGACCCGTCCTCCAGCAGCGGCATTCTGTTTACCCGCATGCAAGTGGCCGAAACCCTGGTCGACGCCGATAACCTGGGCACGCTCAAGCCCGGCCTGGCCAGCCGCTGGCAGGCCAGCAGCGACCAGCTCAGCTGGCGCTTTACGCTGCGTGACGGCGCGCGCTTTCACGATGGCAGCGCCGTGACGGCGGCCAACGTGGTAGCCGCGCTGGAAAAAGCGCGCAAAAAACCCGGCATGCTGGAAAACGCCCCCATCAGCGCCATCCGCGCCGACGGCAAAGACGTGGTGGTGCAGCTGAGCAAACCGTTTGCCCCGCTGCCGGCGGTGTTTGCCCATACTCATACCCAGATCCTGGCGCCGGCGTCCTACGCCGCCGACGGCAGCGTAAAAAGCATCATCGGCAGCGGCCCCTACCGCATTAGCCAGCTGCAGCAACCGCAGCGCGTCAACGTGCAGGCCTTTGCCGGCTGGCAGGGCAAGAAACCCGCCATTAGCGAGGTGAGCTACCAGGCCATCGGCCGCGCTGAAAGCCGCACCCTGATGGCAGAAAGCGGCCAGGCGGACATCGCCTTCGGCCTGGACCCGGTGAGCATTACGCGGCTGAAAGCCAGCCCGCGGGTGAGCATTGTGTCGGCCACGCTGCCACGCGCGATCCAGCTCAAGTTCAACGCTGGCCACAAATGGCTGAACAGCGCGGCCATGCGCCAGGCCATCAGCCAGAGCCTGAACCGCCAGGCCATCGCCACCGCGCTGCTGCGCGACCCGGACATGGCCGCCACCCAGCTGTTCCCGCCCAGCATGAAAGCCTGGCACCAGGCCGCGCTGCCCGCGCTGGCCTACCAGCCAGAGCAAGCCCGCCGCAGCTTTGCCGCGCAGGGCTGGAAGCCGGACGCCGACGGCCAGCTGGTACGCAACGGCGAGCGCCTGGCGCTAACGCTGCGCACCTACCCCGACCGCCCCGAGCTGCCGCTGATTGCCACCGCGCTGCAAGAACAACTGCGCCAGGCTGGCATCGCCGTGCAGGTAAAGGTGGGTAAC
>JAIXTB010000321.1 GCA_027484385.1 Neisseriaceae bacterium
AACTCGCTGACCACCACCAATGCCAGCGCCGACGTGCTGTTCAACCGCCTGGTCGATTACGACGCCCGCCAGGGCAAAGTGGTGCCCAGCCTGGCCAGCGCCTGGCAGGTAGCGCCGGATGGCCTGTCGGTCACCTTCACGCTGCGTGACAAGGTCGCCTTCCACAAAACCGCCTGGTTTACCCCCAGCCGCACCCTGAACGCCGACGACGTGGTGTTCAGCTTCCAGCGCATGACCGACCCCGCGCACCCGTGGTTCAAAAGCGCCCCCAACGGCTACCCGCACGCCAAATCGTTCCAGCTGGACAAGCTGATCAAAGCCGTGGTGAAAGTAGATGCCCGCACCGTGCGTTTTGAGCTGAACCAGCCGGACGCCACCCTGGTACCGCTGCTCACCATGGGCTTTGCCAGCATTTACTCCGCCGAATACGCCGCCCAGCTGGCCAAAACGGGCAATGTTGAGCAGCTGAACGCGCAGCCGGTCGGCACCGGCCCCTTCGTATTCCAGAGCTCGGCCAAAGACAGCGCCGTACGCTATGCGGCCAACCCTGCCTACTTCGGCGGCAAGCCGGCAGTCGAGCGCCTCATTTACGCCATTGCGCCCGATAGCGCGGTACGCCTGCAAAAAGTCAAAACCGGCGAATGCCAGATTGCACTCGGCCCCAAACCGCAAGACATCAGCGATGCCGCCAGCGACGCCCGTATCAAGGTGCTGACCGTACCGATGTTCTCCACCGCCTTCATCGCGCTGAACAGCCAGCACAAGCCGTTTGACGACAAGCGCGTACGCCAGGCCGTGAACCTGGCCTTCGACAAGGCCAATTACCTGAAAGTGGTGTTTGCCGGCAGCGCCACCGCCGCCGTCAACCCGTTCCCGCCGTCCACCTTTGGCTACAACAAAGCCATCAAGGACTACAACCTGGACATTCCCCGCGCCAAGAAACTGCTGGCCGACGCCGGCCTGCCCAACGGCTTTGACACCACCATCTGGATTCGCCCCACCGGCAGCACGCTAAACCCCAACCCGAAAGCCGGCGCCGAAGTGCTGCAGGCCGACCTGGCCAAGATCGGCGTCAAGGCCGAGATCAAAGTCATCGAATGGGGCGAGCTGATCAAGCGCGCCAAAGCGGGCGAGCATGACGTGCTGTTCATGGGCTGGGCCGGTGACAATGGCGACGCGGACAACTTCCTGACCCCGCAATTCAGCTGCGCAGCGGTACAGAGCGGTACCAACTTTGCCCGCTTCTGCGACCCCACGCTGGACAAGCTGATTACCGACGCCCGCCGCGACGCCAGCCCGAAACTGCGCGCGGCCAACTACGCCCGCGCCCAGCAGATCATCAAGGAGCAGGCACTGTGGGTACCGCTGGCCCACCCCACTGCCGCCGCGCTAACCAGCACCAACGTCAGCGGCTATAACGTCAGCCCCTTCGGCCGCGTGGATTTCAGCAAAACCGTGGTGAAATAACGCTCTGCAACAGCGCGCAAAGCAAAGCGGCCAACCTTTACCCGGTTGGCCGCTTTTTTATCCCCCTCGCCCGTTACGCCATGCTTAGCCCGCCGTCTGGCGCCGGCCAAACTGCCACTCGGTCAGCAGCATGGCCAGCACAATCAGCAACGCGCCGCACCAGTTGAACAGCGTCAAGCGGTCCCCCGCCAACATGTAGCCAAACACGCCACCGAATACCGGCTCCATCACGATGATCAGCGCAATCTTGTTGGGCGATGACCCCACCTGCGCCCGCGTCTGCACAAAAAACCCAGGGCGGTACCCAGCCGTGCCGCGACAGCGGTGTACGCCGCCACAGACAGACTGGCAGCAGACACAACGCTGCGATGGCAAAGCGCCAGGTGTTGAACGCGGCGTCGCTGAGGCTTTGCAACGCAAAGTGGATGGCCGAGAACGACCAGCCCCAAAAAGCGGTAATGGCGACAAAGGCCCATTCCCACGCCACACGATTAACGTTTTTTGCCATGGCATCTCCCGGCGGTAAGCTGTCATGGCCACAACAGCCAGGTGACACGGGCCAGGGTTTTGCACCTGGCGCGCCATTGTTACACCAAAAAAATGCCAACGGCAATGCTTCTATATGACAGCGTCGCACAGTGGCAAACGCCATGCCACATATTGGCAGAGCAGGCTTCACCCGGCTTGCAGCCAACGCCATGCGGGCAAGCTACTGCCAGGTTGGCCGCATGGCGTTGACGAACCGATGCGCGCTTATTCCTCCATCACACCCACTGCACAGTGCGGACAGGCCGTGCCGAATCACCCACAGCGTGGCTTCATCACTGGCCCGGGCACCGGCTTGCCGGATCGCCAAGCTCAGCCTGCACTGCTACACTGCGCGCCTTCCCTTTTGCGGCCAACCTTCATGCTGACCATCCTGTACCGCGACGCGCACCTGATTGCCATCGACAAACCCAGCGGCCTGCTGGTGCACCGCAGCGAGATCGACCGCCGCGAGACGCAGTTTGCCGTGCAGATGCTTCGCGACCAGATTGGCCAGCAGGTGTTTCCGGTACACCGGCTGGATCGTGGCACCAGCGGCGTGCTGCTGTTTGCGCTGGACAGCGCTACCGCGCGCCTGCTGAACGATGCTTTTGCCAGCCGCGCGCCAGCCAAGACCTATTTGGCGGTGGTGCGCGGCCACCCGGCCGATAGCGGCGATATCGACCACGCCATCACCCGCCAGCCGGACGAGCGCGAATACGTGCACGGCAACGCCCAGCTTAACGCCCAACCGGCGTTTACCCGCTACCGCACGCTGGCGCGCTGCACGCTGCCCTTTGCCGTAGACCGCTACCCGCAAAGCCGCTATGCGCTGGTGCAGCTACACCCGGAAACCGGCCGCCGCCACCAGCTGCGCCGCCACCTGAAGCACATCGCCCACCCGATTATTGGCGACGCCACCCACGGCAAGGGCGTGCATAACCGCTTTTTCCAGGCGCAATACCAGGTTGGCCGCATGCTGCTGCACGCTGCCGAGCTACAGATCACCCACCCGCACAGCGGCCAGCCGCTCACGCTGACTGCACCGCTAAGCGGCGATTTTGCCCGCCTGCTGGACACGCTTGGCTGGGCCGGCGCACTACCGGCCAGCTGGCTGAGCGAGGCCTGAGCCGCTGCCGACAGCAAGCGGCCAACAAGTAAAAAGCCCCTGCCTGCGATCGCAGACAGGGGCTTTCATCCTCAGTGGGCTCAGAAGCGGTAATTCACACCCAGCATACCGGTAACGGTGACATTACGCTCCACCAGCGGGCTGCCGGTGCGGGCGGCAGCGTCCCACTTCAGCGACGCTGGCAGGTGGCTGACCGACACGCGAGTCAGTACCGCCAGATTGCGGTTGAACGCATGGCGCCAGCTAGCGCCCAGCTGGTAGCGGGTAGCCGCGTCGGCCTGGTAGGCCGGCAAACCGCTGCGGGCGACCTCGCTGGCGCTGACGCCGGTGTAGTACTGCTGATAGGCCTTCGGCAGGTAGCTGGCCCCGGCCGATACCACGAAGGCGTCCTGTTGCGTGCTGAACGGTAGCACGTGCTCTACTGCCACCGTGGTCAGCGTGGCTTGATGGCGGCCACCGGCGTCGTGCATGGCTTGCAGCGACAGCGTGGTACGCGGGTCCAGCGCCCAGCTCAGCTCGCCGCCCACCAGCGCGCCCTGCTTGCGCTTGTCCAGCTGGCGCAGTGCGGCGATATCGTTTTCTTTGGGGTCGAACTCGTCAAACTCCCACTGTGCCTTGGCAGTGGCCGTCAGATTGCTGCCCAGTGGCTGCTTCCAGCCCAGCTCCGGGCCCTGAACATAGAACTGCTCGCCCTGGTAGCCCAGCAGCGGTATGGCCACGGCCCTGCTATCGTCACCACGGTAAAGGGTGCTGCCGACACCGGCGCCGATGCCGGCTTGCCAGTCACCAGCCTGTACCGCCATGGCGGCCAACATCAGGCCTATGCCTGCCATCCCCTGTTTCATGTCTGCTCCTTGCTGGTTGATAGTCAATAAAACCGCTATCAATCCTATATGAATCGGTTTACAAAAAAGGCATTATGCGACCAAAGACCGGCCAGCGCGACTAACGGTTCCCGGGCTTCGCCAGCGACAAAAACAAAACAGCCCGGCAGGTTTTCCCAGCCGGGCTGTTGCATGGCGCTGCAGCGCCTTAGCCAGTGCTGGCTGCCTGGCAAAGTGCCTTTTCGAAAAACAGGGCTTCGGCCTCGGTCTTTTCAGCCGCATCGAGGAAGCACTCTTTCGGCAGAAACCCTTTGTCAGGGAAGTATTTCCGGCTGTTGGCCCTGCATTTGCCGACACAGTTGGCGTTAATCACCGCTCGCGCCTGGGCGTAATCGGCCTGGGTGGCGGTAATGAAATCGCCCGCCTTCACGCGTGGCCCCTTGCCATTGCTGTCCCCGTTGGCATTCTGGCGGTAGCTTTCCGGTATGCCCTCGGTTAACGACGCCAGCAGAATGCGGTAGCTGTTGTCCGGCACCAGCGCCAGATCAGGCTGCGTCAGCAGCGGCAAGCCCAGCAGCTCGCCTGCCTTGCGGTACTGATGATCGTAGGTCAGCTGCACCCAGCCCCGGCCGTAATAGCGCTGCCCGGTACGCGGGTTTAGCTGCCCGTAGACCTTGCCGGCACCCTCACCGCGCTCCACGGCCGCCGGGGAAAACTGGCGGATGCCGGTTTCCACTACCACCGTGGCAAACATGAAAGCGGCCAGGCCGACACTGTCTACCTTGGCATCCGCTGCCATATAAGCCTGTAGCTGCTTCAGATGAGCCAGGCGTGCCTGGCACGCTTCCGGGTAGCGGGGGGAGCAATAGCGGGCTTGCAACGCTGGCTGCAGCGCTGCCCAGGATACCGCCTGCAGGCTGGCCAGCTGGCACACCGGCGTGTATGGCGTGGCGAAGGCGGTGCCGGACAGCAAACCCAGTACGGCAATATAGGCAGGATGTTTCATGACAGCTCCTTGTCTGAGACATGCACAGGCGCATGTGCATCCAGATTGGCAAGCCGTCGTCATTTCTTTAAAGCCGTACCTAGCGGGAAGCTAGCCTGCCTCACATCTGGCGAAACTGTGCCGCGTGGCTGCGCGATAGCGGCAATGGCCGGCCGTCCTTGAGGACCACTTGCTGGCGGCCCAGCAAATCGCGCTCGATGCGGCCAACCTGCGGCAGGCTCACGATATAACTGCGGTGGATCTGGGCAAAGCGCTGCGGGTCCAGCTGCGCCTGCAGCT
>JAIXTB010000046.1 GCA_027484385.1 Neisseriaceae bacterium
GAGCTGGCCGACGCACTGGGTGTCGCGATAGAAGGCCCGCACCCGGCAGAAAGCTTCTGGCTGGACCAGCTACCCAGCCAGGGCACCATGTTCGGTTTTCCCCGCGCCGAGCCGCTGACTCCCGAGCGCTGGCTGCACGAGGGCGACACCGTCACGGTAGGCCAGCAAACACTGGCCGTGCTGCACTGCCCCGGCCACACCCCGGGCCATGTGGTGTTTGTCAGCCATGCGGCCAACGTCTGCATCGTCGGCGATGTGCTGTTCCAGGGCAGCATCGGCCGCACCGATTTCCCCATGGGCGACCACGAGCAGCTGATTGACGCCATCCGCAGCAAGCTGTTTGCCCTGCCGGATGACATGACCGTGGTACCCGGCCATGGCCCGTTTACCACCATCGGGGATGAGCGCCGCAGCAACCCCTTTGTGGCCGACCGCCGCTACGGCTGATGGATGCAGCCTTCGAACGGGCGGTACTGGCCCAGCTACTGGCCATCCCGCCCGGCCGCGTCAGCAGCTACGGCGCGCTGGCGGCGCTAGCCGGCTACCCCCGCCACGCCCGCCACGTGGGCAAACTGCTGGCCAGTGCCCCCGAGGGGGCGGGCTGGCCGTGGTTTCGCGTGGTCAGCAGCAGTGGGCGCATTGCCCGCCCCGGCACCCCGCAAGCCGACTACCAGCGCCTGTTGCTGGAAGAAGACGGGGTAGAGGTTGGCCGCAACGGCCGTATTGACCTGCGCCACTACGGCTGGCCAGCCAGCCATTTCATGCTCAAATCATGACCCAATGTCATGTTATGACGGCAAACGTGCAGGAATAACACAACATTTGTCCTAAACGGCCGTTTAAATCTGCATACATGGCGCTTTCTGCTATCCTCCGCGTCCCCGTTTTTCAGCATGGTGCACCCATGTCCGCCAAACGGGTGTTTTTTTAACGCACGCAGCAGAATCACACATGAAAACTCGTACTACCCTGATCGCTCTGGCACTGGCCTCCTGTGCCGGCTTTGCCCACGCCGACTACACCTTCAGCAACGTTAGCGCCAACTGGCTGGACTGGTCGTCCAACACCCAGGACCGCACCAATAAAGGCCCGTTCGGCGGCAAGGCAGACTTTGCCTACCTGGAAGCCGAAGGCGGCATGGGCGGCAACTGGGGCGAGCTGTACGGCTTTGTCGACGTAGAAAACGCCGACCAGAACACCCGCGAAAACGGTGGCCAGAACCGTCGCTACGCTACCAAAGCGATTGCACGCGTGAACGTGGCGCAAATCGGCAACCTGCCGGTACAAGCCTACGCCCACGTGTACGATTTCCGCGAAGGCAAGTTCTACGACCAGAACCGCGTACTGGGCCTGGGCACCAGCTTCTCCGCCGGTAGCCTGTGGGTGAAACCGTTCCTGGGCGCGCATCAGGAATTCAAGCAAGGTGTCGGTGCACACCGCAACGGCATGATGGGCGGCTGGGTACTGGGCTTCCCGTTCAAAATGGCAGGCCAGGACCTGATGGTGACCCAATGGCACGAGATCGAATTCGATCGTGAAGACCGCTACCTGGGCATGGCCAAGGATGGCAAGGTCGTGAATGCGCGCAAACTGGCTAACAACGGTGCGGTATCGCTGTGGTGGAACGCCACCAAGAGCGTGACCGGTGGCCTGACCTACCGTTACGCCGACCAGAAACTGGGCTCCGCTACCTACCAGCGCGCCCTGATCACCACCATCAAGTACAACTTCTGATACGCGTACCGCCTGCCGCGACAGGCTGACCGCCAGCGGTGCAGCGCCCATGCGCTACCGGCCAGCGGGCAATCTGACGGGCAGCGGCAGTACCGTACCAGCCGGCACTTGGGCAAACGCCAGCAGCACCGCTGCCGGCCGTTTGTCAACAATATCCAGCGCCAGTGCTACCGCACTGGCGTTTTTTCATCATCAAACATTCGTTTATGACAAGGTGAAGTTGCCGCCAGCGCCGGAAATATGTTAAAGACTCAGGGTAATTTTCGATTTCGAACTTGCTACCCCATGAGCCGATCCCCTAGACACGACAAAATCCTGCAGCTGGTCCGCGAGAACGGCTTTATGCCGATCGAGGAGCTGGCACGCATTCTGGATGTGACGCCACAGACCATCCGTCGCGACATCAACCAGCTCTGTGAAGCCAACCTGCTACGCCGCTATCACGGCGGGGCGGCGCTGGGTAACAGTGTAGAAAACGAAGACTACTTCTCGCGCAAAGGCAAGCTGCAAAGCGAGAAAGCCCACATTGCCGACATGATTGCGGAGAACATCCCCGACCATGCCTCGCTGTTCATGAGCATCGGCACCACCATCGAGGCCGTAGCCCAGGCGCTGACAGCCAGCCACAAAGGCCTGCGCGTGATCACCAACAACATCCACGTGGCGTCCATCATGTCGGCCAACCCCGACTTTACCGTGATGATTACCTCGGGCGTGGTACGCGCCTCGGACGGTGGCATTACCGGTGTGGCCACGCTGGATTTCATCAACCAGTTCAAGGTGGACTACGCCGTCATCGGTGTGTCGGGGATAGAGACCGACGGCTCGCTGCTGGATTTCGACTACCGCGAAGTGCGCGTGGCACAAGCCATGATGAACAACGCCCGCCACCGTTTCCTGGCCGCCGACCACAGCAAGTTCGGCCGCAACGCGCTGGTACGCATGGGCCACATCAGCGAGTTCAACGCCATCTTTACCGACGCCATGCCGCCGGAAAGCCTGAAAAAGCTGCTGGACGACCACAACGTACGCATGTACCTGGCCGACCCGGTATAAGGTTAGCCGCATTACACAGCACAAGGGCGCCGCAGGCGCCCTTGTGCTGTGTACTAGATCACGGGTGGCAAATGCCCCCCGGCATCGGCAGACCATGCCACCACCAGGTTACGACCCAGCTCCTTGGCACGGTACAGCATGGCATCGGCGCGCTGCACCAGGGCCACCACGTCGGTAACACCCTCGGCACCGCACAGGCCGGCGCTGAAGGTCTGGCGGAAACGCCCGCGCGGCGACTGCTGGTCAAGCAGCTCGAAATCGCCACGAATCGCCTCCAGCAAGCGGTACGCCTGGTCTACCGTCATGCCCGGTAACACCAGCGCGAATTCCTCGCCACCGTAGCGGCCGATCAGGTCGCTGCGGCGCAGCCGCTCGCGCAGGAAGCGCGCCAGGTTGACCAGCACTTCGTCACCGGCCTGGTGGCCGTAGTTGTCATTGATACGCTTGAAGTGGTCCAGGTCCAGCATCACCATCGCCAGCGGTAGCCGTTCGCGCTGGGCGCGGGCAAACTCGTACTCCAGGCGCGCAAACAGGTGGGTGTGGTTCAGCAAGCCGGTGAGGCTGTCGGTACTGATGTAGGAGCGCAGCTTGCGGTAACGGCGCGCGCGGGTTGTTACCGTGACCACCAGCTCGTCGCTGGATACCGGCTTGGTCAGGTAGCCATCCACCCCCAGCGACAACGTGTCCAGCTGGATGTCCTGCCGCTTTTCCATGGACAGGAAAATGATGGGTATGCCATCCATCAGACCCTGCTGACGGATGATGCGCGCCAGCTCCTTGCCGTCGCACTCCGGCATGTACATGTCCATCAGGATCAGGTCGGGGCGAAAGCGCTCGATCGCTTCCAGCGCACGGCTGGGGCGGGTCACTTCTTCGGTCAGGATGCCGTGCTGGTTCAGCACGGCCGAATACAAGCCGGCCAGCGAACCCATGTCCTCAATCAGCAAGACACGTAGCGGGTTGCGGCGGTCCTGTTGCTGCGGCACGACCAGCGCATCCAGCAGCTCGCGCACCTGCAGTGGCCAAGCCAGAAAACCCTGGCCGCCACTGCGTACAGCCTTCAGCCTGGCCTCGAAATCGCGGCGCGGGCTGGCGTATAACACCGGGCAGGGCATGGGCATGCCGGGGGGAAACAGGCTGGCCTCCCCCACAAAATCGCTGTACACGATCAGCGCGCCGGGTGTGTGCTGCCGCAAAGCTTGTTGTAGCAGCAAGGCATCGCGGAACACGTCCATCTGGTAGCCAAAGCACGCCAGCTGCTCGACAAGATAGCTATCCACATCGCGCTCGCCGGCCCACAGAAACAGACGGTGATTCTGTCGCAACGCAGCCGTGCTGGCGGGGTGTTTTACCGGCGCAGGCATGCTGGCCAGCTGGGTAACCAGGGACAGCTGCTGGCGCAAACCCAGAATATCGTCGGGAGCGCGGCGCCGTTTTAGCCACGAGCGCAGCTGCGCGGCCAATTCGTCATTGGCACGCAGCAATTCGCCGGCCCCGCCTTGCTCGGCTACGCCCTGCAAGCACTGGCTTAGCGCCGTAAAGCGCCGGGCGAGCTCTGGGTCCCAGCGGTCTAGCAGCTGGCGGCCAACATGGTCCATTTCCTGGGAAAGGCCCAGCAGTGTTTGGGGAATTGTCTGCGCTGACATGGCTAAATTAAACAAACATTTATACAAAGAAGCGCAGTATACCGGCAGTAAAGCGGTGTGACGCAGCCTGCTGCTATAATCTTCCGTTTCATTCATAGCACGGGGCAGACTTGGTCCCGCCAGAGGCAGTATGAACGTCTTTTACGAAGAAAGCGGCAGCTTCAAGGTAGGCAGCGTGGTGTCGCGCGCTGATGCCAGCCTGCAGATTGACACTCAGCACGGTAAGCGCACCAAACTGAAAGCGGCCAACGTGTTTCTGGAGTTCAGCAGCGCACTGCCAGACTTTCTGCCCGCCGCAGAGGCGATTGCTGCCGATATCGACGTGGATTTCCTGTGGGAATGCTGCGGCGACGACGAGTTCGGTTTTGATGTACTGGCCGCCGACTACTTTGGCCACGCGCCAAGCGCGCTGGAAAACGCCGCCATCCTGCTGCGCCTGTACGCCGCCCCCATGTACTTCTACAAAAAGGCCAAGGGCCGCTTCAAGGCTGCACCGGAAGAAACCCTGAAAGCCGCGCTGGCAGGTATCGAACGCAAAAAGCGCGAGCAGGAGCAGATCGACGCTTGGGCCGCCGAGCTGGCCGCAGGCACACTGCCGGATGCCATCCGCAGCCACCTGATGGCCATTTTGTACCGTCCCGACAAAAACACCCTGGAATTCAAAGCCTTCGACCAGGCCAGCCGCGCTACCAGCCTGCCGCCGCTGCGCCTGGCCGACAAGGTAGGCGGTATCCCGTCGGTGCCGGACTACATGATGGCCGGCTTCCAGATGGAGCACTTCCCCAAAGGCCTGGGTTTTGGCCACTACGCGCCAGCCACCCAGCCGGACGCGCTGCCACTGGCCGACGTACAAGCGTTTTCCATTGACGACGCCGCCACTACCGAAATCGACGATGCGCTGTCGGTACAGTGGCTGGCCAACGGCCATATCCGCGTCGGCATCCACATTGCCGCCCCCACGCTGGGTATTGCGCCGGGCAGCGACCTGGAAAAAATCGTGCACCAGCGCCTGTCTACCGTGTATTTCCCCGGTAACAAGATCACCATGCTGCCGGACGACGTGGTGGCACAGTTCACCCTGCAGGAAGGCCAGGCGTGCCCGGCACTGAGCCTGTATGTGGAAGTGACGCCGTCGTTCGAGCTGGTGGACTTTGAAAACCGCGTGGAGCGCGTACACATTGCGGCCAACCTGCGCCACGACCAGCTGGAGCAGGTGTTCAACGAAGACACGTTGGCCGCACCCGGCTTTGGCCCCGACTACGCCTTCAAGCGCGAGCTGGTCTGGCTGTGGCAATTTGCCAACGCCCGCGAAGCTTTCCGTGGCAAGACACCCGACCCGAACCGCCCGCCACAGGTGGACTACAACTTTGCCGTGGAAGACGGCAAGGTGCGCATCACCATCCGCAAGCGCGGCTCGCCCATGGACAAGCTGGTTTCCGAGCTGATGATCCTGGCCAACAGCGAATGGGGCCGCATGCTGGCCGAGGCCGATATCCCGGCCATGTACCGTGCGCAAAGCATGGGCAAGGTGCGCATGACCACCCGCCCCGAGCCGCACATCGGCCTGGGCGTGGCGCAGTATGCCTGGAGCACCTCGCCGCTGCGCCGCGCGTCGGACTTCGTCAACCAGCGCCAGCTGGTAGCCATGATCCGTGGCGACGCGCCGCAGTACCCGCAAGGCGACGCCATGCTGTTTGCCCTGCTGCGTGATTTCGACGCGGCCTACAGCGCCTACCTGGGCTTCCAGGACAAGATGGAGTACTTCTGGTGCCTGCGCTGGTTCAGCCAGGAAGGCATCAGCGAGCCAACCGCCACTTTTATCAAGGAAGACCTGGTTCGCCTGGATGGCGTGCCGGTACGCATGCGCATTCCGGGCTTGCCGGAACTGGAAAACGGCGACCGCATCCAGCTGCAGATCATCCGTATCGACGAGCTGATGCAAGAGCTGGAATGCCGCTTTGTTTCGGTGATCTCGCGCAAGACCCCGCCGGCAGAACCTGCCGACCAGCCGGTCTGAGGCCGCTAAAGCACAAGGCCCCGCAGTGCGGGGCCTTGTTGTTTGTGCTGGGGCTTGGCTGCCTATAACAGGCTGTCGATCTGCGTGCTCATCTCTTTCAGATGACCGATGGCGTCTTCCAGCTGTTCGGCGCTGATACCCAGCGCCGACACCACCCGCTGCGGCACCGTTTCCAGCATATCCTGCTCGCTCATGCCACGGTTAAAGCCTGCCACGATATACGAGGCCAAACCGATCAGCAGCGCGTAAGGCGAGGCATCGGCCGGCGGCACAAGATTGTGCTGGTTGCGGATCGCATCCTGGATGGCGTCGGGAAAGCTCCAGCGCCGCGCCAGCTCTGCGCCCACCTCGGTCAGGTCCATGCCCAGCACCATGCGCTCGGTGGCCAGCCGGTCGGCACCACCGTCCACCACACGGTCGATCTGCACCGCTTTTTCCGGCTCGGCCACGTGCAACACCAGTTCACCGATATTGGACATCAGGCCACAGGTATAACCCAGCTGCGGCTCCAGCCCCGCCAGCTTGGCGAGTGCCTTGCTGGTATTGGCCATCTCGAAACTGCGGCCCCAGAAGCTTTTCATGTCAAAACCGGGGATATTGGACGTCGCCCCACTGACACCCGAGGCAATCACCAGCACACGCAGGTTGTCAAAGCCCAGCATCACCACGGCGTCGTCCAGCGAGCCTATCTTGCGGCTGCCACCAAAGCGCGCGGTGTTGGCCAGGCGCAGCACGCGCGCGCTCAGCACCTGATCGTGCGCTACCTTGTTGGCCACGTCATCCATGTTCACGTTGTTGTCGTTGAAGCTGGCAATCAGCTCCTGTACTACTTTGGGCACCATGGGTAATTTGCCGGATGCCTTGTCGAACAGCTCTGCCACTTGCATAGTCGGTCTCCTTGTCGTGTGCGCTGGCGCATAAAGTGAGCTTAGGCAAGGAACGGCAAAAAAACAGCCGGTATTTTCCCTGCGGCAAAAAATGTCGTGAACATGGCCAGTGCCTATCCGGGCCCGCCCCACTTTTTGCCGCAGGGCCCATACCGGCCCAAGTACATAACAACTCAGCACTACCTGCTGCTCAACTACCACGGGCCGGGCAGGCTCATGCCCGGCCCGTGCCTTACACCAGTGTATCGATCGTGCCGCCTATTGCCTTGGCAATGGCTTCACCACCTAGTGAGATACCTTCCATTACCGCATCGCCTGCTTCTTCCACACCGCTGGCGACACCACTCGCTACCGACACCACGCCGCTGGCAATGTCACTCACCCCCGACGCAATTTTGCCTGCCCCACTCCCTACGGTACTAAAGCCACCGTAAATGGTAGAACCCGCTGCAGAAAGGCCTGAAATACTCATATCGTGCACCTCCTCGCCATGCCGGCACACCGTGTACCGACATACCTAGGCTAGCGCAGCCCATGCGGCGAAATGCAGTCAGTTTGTATCTGCAAGGTATAAATACTGACACAAAGCATGTCATTTTCTATAAATCCATGTCGCATTAATCCTGCACACATCAAACATAAATGACATAGCATGGCAACTCGCCAATATGACAGTGCTGTGACAGCCGCACAAAAAACAAGCGCCGGCGACGCCACAAAGGAGAAAACATGCCGTTTCACCGTACCCTGCTCGCCCTGAGCCTGGCCACCCTGCTAGGCACCCAGCCCGCCCTGGCCGCCCCGCTGCTGGACGCCGCCACTGCGGCACGCAGCGAAGCCACCGCCCCCGCCAGCAACGCCTGGGTAGAAATCGACAAAGCCGCTTTCGAACACAATATCCGTCAGCTGCAAACCCGCCTGGCCGGTAAATCGCAAATCTGTGCCGTGATGAAAGCCGACGCCTACGGCCACGGCATCGCCCTGCTGGTGCCGTCCATCATCGCCACCGGCGTGCCCTGCATTGGCGTAGCCAGCAATGAAGAGGCCCGCGTCGTGCGCGAAAAAGGCTTCAAAGGCCGCCTGATGCGCGTGCGCACCGCCACGCTGGGCGAAATACGCGGCGCACTGCGCTACAACATGGAAGAGCTGACAGGTAACCTGGCGCACGCCCGCGCCGCCGGCCAGCTGGCACAAAAACAGGGCCGCACCCTGCGCATCCACCTGGGCCTGAACTCCTCGGGCATGAGCCGCAACGGTCTGGAAATGGGCACCGAACAAGGCCGCCAGGACGCGCTGGCGCTGGTGAAACAGCCTGGCCTGCAGCTGGTGGGCATCATGACCCACTTTGCCGTGGAAGATGCCGCCGACGTACGCAAAGGGTTGGCCGCATTCAAGGAACAAAGCCAGTGGCTGATCGACACCGCCGGCCTGGACCGCAGCAAGCTCACACTGCATGCGGCCAACTCCTTTGCCACGCTGGAAGTGCCGGAAAGCCACCTCGACATGGTGCGCCCCGGCGGCCTGATCTACGGTGACACCATTCCCAGCTACACCGAGTATCGCCGCGTGATGGCGTTCAAAACCCGTGTCGCCGCCGTCAATGCCTACCCGGCCGGCAATACCGTGGGCTACGACCGCACCTACACCCTCAAACGCGACAGCCTGCTGGCCAACCTGCCCATGGGCTACTCCGACGGCTACCGCCGCGTGTTCACCAACAAGGGCTATGTGCTGATCAACGGCCAGCGCGCGCCGGTGGTGGGCA
>JAIXTB010000009.1 GCA_027484385.1 Neisseriaceae bacterium
AGGATTCGGTAGCGTAGGCCAGTACGCCACCAGCGCGGAAGCGGCCACGGGCGGCGTCAATCTGTGCCTGCGCCGGCAGGCGGGGAAACGGTTTTTTCACGGTCAGCGCTGTTGTACTCGGTAAAACGGACAGACCGGCCGCGCTATCGCTTGGTTCCGCCTAGTCCTGATGATATCGGGCACTGATTTTAGCCACTGTACCGTCTTTGCGCATCCGGTCTAGCGTGCTGTTGAGCAGGGCCACGGTACGGTCGTCCATGCGCGGGTGGCAGGCCAGGTACATGAAGGTGGTATTGAAGGTAAGCACCGGGCGGATGTTGGCCGCTTTTTCGCGTGCGGCCAGCGTGGTACCGCTGTATTTGCCGGTGGCCCAGAAGTCGATACGCCCGGCCACCAGCTTGCGTACGTTTTGCACGTCGGTACTGGCCAGGTCTACCTCGAAGTTTTTGCTAATCAGGTACTGGGCGGTGGCGTCGCCGCTATAACCGCCCAGGCGGTAGGGGCGCACGGATTCCAGTGTGGTGACCACGGTCTTGTTATCGCTACGGGCAAACAGCACCCAGGGGTTTTCTACGATGGGGCCTATCCATTTGAGCTGGTGCTCGCGCTGCTCGGTGCGCGTGGTGGAGTATACGCAGGCGCCGGGCTCCAGCACGGCGCGGTTAAAGGCGCGCACCCACGGCAGCAGCTCGATATCGTGGCTGATGCCGGCGCGCTGTAATAGCTGGTGCACGATCTCGGTCGACAAGCCGGTAATGCGCCCGCTGGGGTCGGCCATATTGAATGGCGGGTAGTCTTCGGTGAACAGTTTCAGGTGCGCCGGGTCAGCAGCCTGCGCTGGCGTCAGGCCGAGGCAAGTGATGAACAGGCTTGCCGATAGAAAGTGCTTCATGGCGCATGCTCCTGAAACAAACACCCTGTTACCAGTGTAGGCGCTTCTGCCCTGGCGGCAGCGCAAGTTGCGGCTTTTCTTGTGCTGCTACGTGGCGGTACTGTCAGCGTGCCACAGGGAGCTGCACGGTAAAAACCGGTCTGATAAAACACGCGCGCTGTTCTGCAGCCATAAAAAAACGGCACCTTGCGGTGCCGTTGGCGGTGTGGCTGGCGATGCTTACTTGGCGCGGTTCAGCGCCTTGCCACCGATATCGCGGCGCAGCTGCTTGCCGGCAAACTCGATCTGGTCGGCCACGGCGTAGGCTTTTTGCTGGGCCATCTTCACGTTGTCACCCAGGCCTACCACGCACAGTACGCGGCCACCGTTGGTGACCAGCTGCTTGTCGGCATTGAAGGTGCTGCCGGCGTGGAAGGTCATGGTGTCGTCGGTGTGCGCGGGGATACCGCTGATCAGGTCGCCCTTGCGCGGCGCTTCCGGGTAGCCATCGGCGGCCAGGACCACACCCAGTGCCACGCGGCGGTCCCAGTCGGCTTCTACCGTGTCCAGCTTGCCGTTGACGCCGGCCTCCAGCAGCACGGTGAAGTCGGACTTCAGGCGCGCCATGATGGGCTGGGTTTCCGGGTCGCCAAAGCGGCAGTTGAACTCGATGGTGAACGGGTTGCCGTCGGCGTCGATCATCAGGCCGGCGTACAGGAAACCGGTGTAGGTGTGGCCGTCGGCTTTCATGCCGCGCACGGTCGGCATGATGATTTCGCGCATCACGCGGGCGTGGATTTCCGGGGTAACGACCGGTGCCGGGCTGTAGGCGCCCATGCCGCCGGTGTTGGGGCCCATATCGCCGTCCAGCAGGCGTTTGTGGTCCTGGCTGGTGGCCATGGCCAGCACGTGCTCACCGTCTACCATCACGATAAAGCTGGCTTCCTCGCCCTGCAGGAAGTCTTCGATCACCACGCGGGCACCCGCGTCGCCCATCTTGTTGCCCACCAGCATGTCGTCGATGGCAGCGTGCGCTTCGTCCAGCGTCATTGCCACCACCACGCCCTTGCCGGCAGCCAGGCCGTCGGCCTTGATCACGATCGGTGCGCCCTTGCGGCCAACGTAGTCGTGCGCGGCAGCGGCGTCGCTGAAGGTTTCATAGCCGGCGGTAGGAATGCCGTGGCGCTGCATGAAGGCTTTGGCAAAGTCCTTGGAGCTTTCCAGCTGCGCGGCGTACTGCGTGGGGCCGAAGATTTTCAGGCCGGCGGCGCGGAAGGCGTCTACCACGCCGGCTGCCAGCGGGGCTTCAGGGCCGACTACCGTCAGCTCGATTTTTTCGTCACGGGCAAACGCCACCAGCTCGGGGATGGCGGTAATGGCCACATTGGTCAGATTCGGGTCCAGCTCGGTACCCGCATTACCCGGCGCCACATACACTTTGGACACGCGGCGGGATTGGGCAATGCGCCAGGCCAGTGCGTGTTCGCGGCCACCAGAGCCGATTACCAGGATTTTCATCTGCTTTCCTCAAACATGGGGGTAGTCGTGCGGCTGCCGGTGGCAGCGCGCAGGGTTAATAGTGAATGCGGCCAAACAGGAAAAACACATTACCGTTACCTTTGGGCCCCGGCATGAATGACGCCATCAGCGCACTCTTGCGGTACTGCAAGGACGCCAGCGGCAGCACCACCGGTACCGGCAGGCCTTTCAGGGTGTCGGTGCGGCTGGTGAGGAAGGCGGTAAAACCGCCGCCTACTTTCCACTCGCCCGCCACGGGCACCATTTTCTGATAGGCGTAGCCGGCAGTGGGCTCTACGTCTTTGTGCGAGTCCAGAAACGCCATGGCGTACACGCCATGCCAGTCGCCGTCTTCGTCGTACAGGCTTTTGCCCACGCCGCCGCCCCAGGCGCGCTCGTTGAACGACTTGATCTTCTCGGCGCTATACATGCTGCGCAGATGGTAGGCGTAGCCGGTGGCATACACGTCGGTTTCACCTTCGTTCAGCACCTGGGTGCTGCGGCGACAGCCTTTGTCCAGCCAGCTGTCACTGCTACCGCATTCCAGCGCCTGTGCTGATGCTGCCACCAGCAGCAGGCTGCTCAATACAAAACTGTTTTTTATCAAAACTACTGCCTCTACAAGGTTGGCCGCAAGGACAGCGCGGCCAACCTTGCGGCAGAAAAGCTTAATGGCGGAAGTGACGTACGCCGGTGAGCACCATGGCAATGCCGTGCTCGTCGGCAGCGGCAAATACCTCGTCGTCACGCATGGAGCCACCCGGCTGGATGATGGCCTTGATGCCTTGCTCGGCGATCACATCGATACCGTCGCGGAACGGGAAGAAGGCATCGCTGGAGGCCACGGCACCGTGCAGGGCCAGGCCGGCATCTTGCGCCTTGCGGGCGGCGATGCGGGTGGAGTCCACGCGGCTCATCTGGCCGGCGCCGATACCGGCGGTCTGGCCGTTTTTGCAGAACACGATGGCGTTGGACTTCACGTACTTGGCCACGCGCCAGGCAAACAGCAGGTCGGCCATTTCCTGTTCGGTCGGGGCACGCTTGGTCACCACGCGCAGCTCGTCCAGGCCCACGTTGCGGATGTCCGGGGTTTGCACCAGCACACCACCGCCCACGCGCTTCAGCTCGAAGCGGTTGGCACCGTCGTGCAGCGGCACTTCCAGCACGCGCACGTTTTTCTTGGCGGCGATGATGGCTTTGGCTTCGTCGGTAAACGACGGGGCCATCAGCACTTCCAGGAACTGGCCGGTCACGGCTTCCACGGTTTCGGCATCCACCGGGCGGTTGAAGGCGATGATGCCGCCAAAGGCGCTGGTGGTATCGGTAGCAAACGCCAGACGGTAGGCAGTCAGGGTATCGGCAGCAATGGCCACGCCGCACGGGTTGGCGTGCTTCACGATGACACAGGCCGGGGCGTCGAAGGTTTTCACCGCTTCCCAGGCCGCGTCGGCGTCGGCGATATTGTTGTACGACAGCTCTTTACCCTGCAGCTGGCGGTAGCCGGCGATGGTACCGGCAGCCGGGTCCAGGTCGCGGTAGAACGCGGCGGACTGGTGCGGGTTTTCGCCGTAGCGCATGTCTTGCACTTTCACGAACTGCACGTTCAGGCGGTTCGGGAAGGCGGCGCGGTCCGGCACGCCGGCGTCTACGCCTTCAGCCAGGCTGGTCAGGTAGTTGGAGATGGCGCCATCGTAGGCAGCGGTGTGGGTAAAGGCTTTCTTGCACAGGCTCAGGCGGGTGAGCTTGGACAGCTGGCCGGCGTTGGCCTGCATTTCGGCCACCAGCGCGCTGTAGTCTTCAGCGTCGGTGACGATGGCCACGTGCTGCCAGTTCTTGGCGGCGGAGCGCACCATGGTAGGGCCGCCGATATCGATGTTCTCGATGGCGTCTTCCAGCGGGCAGTCGGCCTTGGCGATGGTGGCTTCAAACGGGTAGAGGTTCACGCACACCAGGTCGATGTTGCCGATGCCGTGTTCTTGCATGGTGGCCACGTGTTCCGGCAGGTCGCGACGGCCCAGAATGCCGCCGTGTACTTTCGGGTGCAGGGTTTTCACACGGCCATCGAGCATTTCCGGGAAGCCGGTGTAGTCGGATACGTCAATTACCGGCACGCCGGCATCGCGCAGCAGTTTGGAAGTACCGCCTGTGGACAGGATTTCTACACCGAAACCCGCCAGGGCACGGGCAAATTCCAGTACACCGGTTTTGTCGGAAACGCTGATCAGCGCACGTTCGATCTTGGTCATGGTTCTCTACCGCTAGTCTAAAAAACAGTGGCCAGGCGACTGCCTTGCCGTGATAAATACTGGCCGTGCTGCTGCGCTGGCGTGTGCCTGCGCGGGCCGCAACGGCCTGGCTGAATGATCCCGTCCCCCGCCCCTGCCTTGCAGGGGAGTTTTCGGCAGCGCCACGGCGCTGCCACATGGTTTTATAGCGCCTGCCGCACGGGGCGGCTGGCTTCAGGCAAAACAAAAGCCACCCGCTTGCACGGGTGGCTTGGCTGTCAGATCAGGTCGTAGGCCTTCATCTTCTTGCGCAGGGTATTGCGGTTCAGCCCAAGCAGTTCGGCTGCCCGCGTCTGGTTACCCTGGGTGTGGTTCAGCACGACTTCCAGAAGCGGTTTTTCAACACACGCCAGCACCATATCGTAAATGGCTGCGGGCGCTTCGCCGTCCAGATCGCGGAAATACTGCTCCATGGCCAGGCGCACGCTCAGGGAAATATCGTCGTTGTTTTGCATGATGTTATTGTTGTCTTGGTGGTTATGCCAGCGCGTCGGCTTCGGCGCTGGTGCTACTGTCTGCTACGTATTGCAGCCGGTCCGAATGCCGGGCCAGGCTATCAAAATAGTGCGCTACGGCGTGCAGCTGCTCGGCCGTGGTTTCCAGCTGGTACATGGCCTGACGGAATTCATTGCTACCGCGCAGCCCCTTGGTGTACCAGGCAATATGCTTGCGGGCGATACGGCTGCCGCTGTATTCGCCGTAAAAGTCGTACAGCTCGGCCAGGTGCGCCTGCATGATGGCGCTGATCTCGGCGATACGCGGCGGCGGCAACAGCTCGCCGGTGTCCAGATAATGCTGGATTTCGCGAAAGATCCACGGCCGCCCCTGCGCTGCGCGGCCAATCATGATGGCGTCGGCCGCGGTGTAATCCAGTACGTATTTGGCCTTTTGCGGGCTGTCGATATCGCCATTGGCGATCACCGGCATGCGCACGGCCTGTTTTACCGCGGCAATGGTGTCGTACTCGGCGGCGCCACGATACATGTCTTCACGGGTGCGCCCGTGCAGGGCCAGGGCAGCAATACCGGCATCCTCGGCCATGCGTGCTACCTGCAGCGCGGTTTTCACGTCCTGGCTCCAGCCGGTGCGGGTTTTCAGCGTGACCGGTACGTCCACCGCCTTGACCACGGCTTCCAGAATGCGGCCAACGTTGTCCAGGTCGCGCAGCAGTGCGCTACCGGCGGCCACATTGCACACCTTCTTGGCAGGGCAGCCCATATTGATATCGATGATCTGCGCACCGTGCTCCACGTTCAGGCGGGCGGCGTCGGCCAGCATCTGCGCGTCGCCACCGGCGATCTGCACCACGATGGGCTCGACTTCGCCTTCGTGGTTGGCACGGCGCAGCGTCTTGGGCGTAGTCCACAGGGCCTTGTTGGCGGTAATCATTTCCGATACCGCCATGCCCGCGCCCAGCTTTTTGCACAGCATGCGGAACGGCCGGTCTGTCACGCCCGCCATGGGGGCGACGATCAGACGGTTTTTCAGAACGTAAGGGCCGATTTGCATCGCAAAAAGAAGGACATGGGGTGAAAAGGGTCGCCATTGTACTGCCTTTTACGCGGCGGGTAAAAAGCTTTTTGCCTATTTTTTGAGCAATGACAATAGCAGAAAGAAATGCCCGTCTGCGGTGCAAAGGGCGGGGCCGCACCACGGTGTGGCGGGCGGGTGAAATGGGGGGGGTGGGAAGTTGGCCGATAAGCCGGGTTTTGTCGTTGGACAGTCATTCCTCTAGTCTTGCCGTTACCGACAAGCTCAAGCAACCTACCCGGGTACAGCGCGGGCCACGCCAATGTACCCCTATTTGGTCTTGCTCCGGATGGGGTTTAGCCTGCCGTGCGCATTGCTGCGTCCGCGGTGCGCTCTTACCGCACCTTTTCACCCTTGCCTGTGCTGCAGCTACCCTTGCGGGTGACTGCGGCCATCGGCGGTTCAGCTCTCTGTTCCACTTTCCGTCGCCTCTCGGCGCCTGGCCGTTAGCCAGCATCCTGCCCTGCGGAGCCCGGACTTTCCTCCCCGTGCAAGCACGCGGCGACTGTCTGTCCAACTTCCCGGCGCGGATTGTACCGCAAACACCGGCATAACGCCGCACGCACTGACAAATATCAATACCTGGCTTGCCGGCATTTTTATAATGCAGCCTCCCACCTATCCGTCCCAGGTATTGCCGTGTCACTTTTGCCCGACCAGACCCGCCTTGCCCGCCTGCAGCTGGCGGGCATGTTGAGCCTGGTAATTACCGTCGTGGTCTTGCTGGCCAGCTACTTTTTCTACCAGCAATGGCAGGACTACCAGAGCAACCGCCAAGCCGTGCAGCAGCAAACGCTGCAGCACGGCCACACCTTTTTGCGTACCTGGGGTGACGACGCCATCATCACGCTGGACACGCTGCACAAGCAGACACAGACCCTGCTGCGCCAGCGTATCCGGGAACAAGTCGACCAGGCCCACGCCCTGGCCACCGCGCTGTACCAGACCCACGCCCACTCCGGCCAGCCCGAGCAACGCGCGCGGCGCGAAATCGTCGAAGCGCTGCGCCCGCTGCGCTACTTCCACGGCCGTGGTTACTTCTTTATCGATACCCTGCAAGGCGATTGCATCCTGCTGCCCACTAACCCGGCGCTGGAAGGCAGCTCGCTGCTGAACAACCGCGACGACGCCGGCACCTACATCATGCGCAGCCTGATCGCCGCCACGCAAAATGCCGAGGGCGCCGGCTTTGCCAGCTACCGCTGGTACCGCCCCGGCGAACAGCACATGGCAGAAAAAGTGTCCTACGCGCGGCGCTTCGCACCGCTGGGCTGGCTGATCGGGGGCGGCGAATACGTAGATAACGTCGCCATGGACCTGCAAAAGCAGGGCCTGGCGCTGCTGGCGCAAATGCGCACCGGCCAGCGCGGCGGCTTTATCGTGCTGGACCAGCAGGGCCAGCAGCTGCAAGGCTTCCTGCCGGGCAATGCCGCACTGGGTGCCCGCCTGCAGCAACGCCTGCAACAGGCGCCGCTGGGCAGCTTTATCGACTTTAGCCTGCAAGGCGTGCCATACACCGCTTACGTTGGCCGCATGGCCGCCTGGGGCTGGCGCGTGATTGCCGTGACCCCCACCAGCATGCTGCTGGGGGACGATGGCAAGCTGCAGCAGCGCCTGGGCGAGCAGACCCAGGCCCGCGTGCTGGCCACGCTGGGTATCTTTCTGGCAGCCCTGCTGCTGGCGGTGCTGTTTTCGCTGTCTTTCTCGCGCTGGATGCGCCAGCTGGCCGACGGCTACCGCCAGCAGATTGAGAGCCGGCAAAACGCACTGGAACAAAACGCCCGCGAAATCGAGCTGACCCGCTACATGAGCGACAGCGCCGCCGACATCATCGTGCTGCGCGACGCCCACGGGCAGGTGGCCTACCGCAACCAGCGCGCACGCGAGTGCTTTGACGGCTGCCACGAAGACACCCTGCAGCAACTGTTTGCCAGCGCCCTGCCAGACGGCGACAGTGTGGAATTACAACTAATGTGCTGCCAAGGGCCGGTGACGCTGGAAGTCAAACTCAGCACCGTGGACTACCAGGGCGAGCAATACCGCTGCGCCACGGCCCGCGATATCGGCGCCCGCATCGAACAGGAGCGCGAACTGCGCCTGGCGTCCAAGGTGTTTGAAGCCAGCACCGAAGCCATCGTGATTACCGACCCCGCCAGCCGCATCGTGGCCGTGAACCAGGCCTTTACCGCCATCACCGGCTATAGCGAGGCCGAGGCGCTGGGGCAGACCCCTGCCCTGCTGAGCTCGGGCAAGCACGATGCCGACTTCTTCCACGACCTGTGGAACCACCTGGCCGCGCGCGGCCAGTGGGCGGGCGAGATCTGGAACCGGCGCAAAACGGGTGAAATCTACCCCGAATGGCTCAGCATCAACGCCCTGCGCGATAGCCACGGCACGCTCACCAACTATATCGCACTGTTTTCCGACATCAGCGAGCGCAAAGAAGCCGAAGCGCGGGTGCAGCACCTGGCCGAATACGATTACCTGACCGACCTGCCCAACCGCCTGCTGCTGATGGACCGCCTGCAGCAATCGCTGCGCGTGGCCGAGCGTAGCCGCCACAAGGTGGCCGTGCTGTTCATGGACCTGGACCGTTTCAAGAACATCAACGACACCCTGGGCCACGCCACTGGCGACACCCTGCTGCAAGAGGTCGCCCGGCGCACCCGCACCGTGGTGCGCGAAATGGACACCGTTGGCCGCACCGGCGGCGACGAGTTCGTGATGATCCTGCCCGAGCTGGCCGACAACGCCCAGGCCGCGCTGATCGCCGAGCGCGTACTGGATACCCTGCGCCAGCCCTTTGTACTGGATGGCCACCAGCTGGTGATTACCGCCAGCATCGGCATGTCCATCAGCCCGGATGACGGCAAGGACGCCCAGCTACTGCTGAAAAATGCCGACATGGCCATGTACGAAGCCAAAGCGCAGGGCCGCAACAACTACCGCTTCTTTACCGAACGCATGACCGCCGAGGTGCGCCAGCGCCTGCTGCTGGAAAACCGTCTGCGCGGCGCGCTGGCGCGCCAGGAGCTGCACCTGATGCTGCAACCCAAGTTCTGGGTGGAAGACCGCCGCCTGTCCGGCTTCGAGGCCCTGCTGCGCTGGACCGACGCCGACGGCGTGGCCACCTCGCCAGCCGAGTTCATCCCGGTGGCAGAAGAATCCGGCCTGATCGTGGAAATCGGCAGCTGGGTACTGCAGCAGGCGTGCCAGCTGGCCGCCAGCTGGCCGCAGCAGGACACGCCGCTGACCATGGCGGTAAACGTATCGCCGCGGCAGCTGCTGCAGCCGGGCTTTGCCGAGCTGGTAGCCAGCACCCTGCGCGATACCGGCCTGGCGCCGGCGCAGCTGGAAATCGAAGTGACCGAAAGCGCGCTGCTGGAGCGCACCGGCACGGTAAAAGCGGCGCTGGACGGCCTGAAAGCACTGGGCGTACGGCTGGCAGTGGATGATTTCGGCACCGGCTATTCCAGCCTGGCCTACCTGAAAGACTTTGCGCCGGATACGGTCAAAATCGACCGCTGTTTTGTCACCGACCTGCAAAACCGCCACGACAACGCCGCCATCGTGCTGGCCATCATCACGCTGGCCAAGAGCCTGAAAATGGAAGCGCTGGCCGAGGGGGTGGAAACCGAAGAAGAGTTGGCCGCACTGGCCCGGCTAGGCTGCGAGGCGGTACAGGGCTACCTGACCGGCCGGCCGCTAGCGCTGGACGCCGCCGCCGCACTGGTGGCGGCCAACCCTGCGCCCTAATATAGCCTGACAGCGCTACCGGCCTGATATCGCCCGGTAGTGCTGGGGCGGCTAATCAAAGCGCAACGTATAGCGCAGCTCGGACGACACCTCGTACCCCAGGCGCCCCACCAGCGACAGCTTCTGCGACAGCTGGTAGTTCAGGCGGATGGCTTGCTCGGCGCTGCGCAGGCCGTACTCGTAGCCCACATACAGCTCGCGCGTAAGCTGCTTGCCCAGTACCACCACCTGTTCGGCCGGGCTTACCGTGCCGCTGGCGCTGGTGGTTTCCGCCCGCGACTGCACGCCCACATCGTCGAACAGCCCGACTTTGTCATTGACCATTCCCGCCAGCAGGCCGCCGGCCGAGGCGCCGGCAATATCGCTGTCGCGCTCGTCACTGGTGGCGGCGCGGTTCAGGATCAGCCAGGACAGCTTGTCTTTTTCCGACATGGCTTCGTCGGCCACCAGCTTCACCGTGGGCGTCAGTACCGAGCCGGTAATTTCCACCCCTGCCCCTACCTGCGACATGCGGCGCTTGGCGCGGATATCCAGCGAGGGGTTGTCCAGCGGGCCGGTAAAGCTCACCACGCCACGGTTGATGTCCAGGTCCTGGCCGTAGGCCTTGAAACGGCCCTTGTCCACGCGGATCTGCCCGCGCGCCTGCAGCTGGCCACCGGGCTGGGCCAGCAGGCGGATATCGCCCCCCAGCCAGGCATCCAGGCCATTACCGGCAAAGCGCACGTCGTCCGACAGTGTCACGGTGAGATCCAGCCCCAGCGGCAGGGCTTTGCCGCCCTCTTCTACCGTGCGTCCTGCCACATACACATCGGACGACAGCTTGGGGCCACCCAGCTTGGGCAGGTCGAAGCGGCCATGGTCGACGGTAAAGTTGCCGCGCACCATGGCACGACCCTGCTCGATGCTGATCTTGCTGCTACCCGATACCAGCAGGCGCCGCCCAGGGCGGTCCAGCACGGCAAAGCGTTTCAGCGTCAGCGTTACCGCGGCCAGCGGGATGTCGCCATCCAGCGAGAGCTGGCCATTGGCACCGATCTCGCCGTCTTTGCCGAACTGCAGGGTGTCGATCTGCAGGCTGCGCCCCAATAGCCGGGCCGCCAGCACGCCGTGCTCCAGGCGGATGCCGTTGCGCCGCTCGATAAAGCGCAGGCCCTGACCGCTCAGCGTACCGCCCAGCTGCGGCGCCAGGAGCGGGCCGCTCAGCGTCAGGTTGGCCGCCAGGCTGCCATCCAGCTCGGTACCGGCCGGCATGCGGCTTTGCAGTACCGCCAGCGCGGGCACGGCGGCATTCAGGCGGCCGTTGATGCTGGCGCTGTCCAGCCCGGTGCTGCCTGCCGGCAGGTTGATGCTGCCTTCGCCCGCCACGCGGCCAAAACGCGTGTCCAGCTGCAAGCTAAAGGGGGCGTTTTCGCCCAGGCCCAGCTGCAGCGTGGCGCGGCTCAGGCCCAGGCTTTGCGCCGGGTGGCCGCCCTGCGCCGGCAGGGTCAGGTCGCCGCTGAGGCGCTGCAGCGCAATCTTGCCCTGCGGCAGGCCGTGCTGCCCCGCCAGCGACCACTGCCCGGCCACGACCAGGTCTTGCGGCATGGGCGGCGTCCACCACGGGGCGAGCGCTGACAGCGCCAGCGCATTGACCTGGCCCTGGCTGCGCCAGCCAGCCGCCTGCTGCCAGCCGGTTTCGCCCAGCTGCCAGCTGCTGCCCAGTGCCTGCCAGCGGCTAGGCGCCAGGGTAACGCTGTCTTGCGCCAGCTGTAGCGCGGCCGGGGCGGCCAGCCGCAGTGCCACAGCACCGTCGGTTTGCAGGCTGGCCAGCGTGCCGCGCCAGCGCAGGGTATGGGTATCCAGCCCGCCTTGCAGGGCCAGGTTCAGCGTTTGCGGCTTGCCCTGCAGCTGGCCGCGCACGGCCAGGCTAAGCTGGTGCGCAGCGCGCACGCCGTTCGTGTTCAGGGTGAGGTCGTCCAGACGCTGGCCAGCGGCTTGCAGGCCCCGCCCTTGCAGCATCAGGCGGAAGGGGCTGTCCTCGGCGGTACCGCTGCGGCCTTCTGCCGTCAGGCTGGCCAGCTGCACGCCGCCAGGCAGCGCCAGACGGCTGGCCTGCACCTGGGCGCTGATATCCGGGCGCGCCGGGGTGCCGGCCAGCGCCAGCTGGGCGTTCAGCTCACCGGCAAAGGCGGGGCCGAGCGGGCTGAGGTCGGGTGCGGCCAACTGCAGCTTCAGCGTGTCGCCTGCCGCGCCGTAAGCGCCTTGTGCCTGCAGGCGGTTGCGGCCCAGGCTCAGGTCGGCGTTCACCGCGCTGACACGCTGCGCTTGCCATGTCAGGGCCAGCTGGCCGCCCAGCGCGGCACCACCTAGCTGGCTGGGAGCAAACTTCAGCGACACATCGCCCTGCGGCCGGCTGGCCAGGCGGGCGGTGGCCAGTAGCTGGCCATTAATATTGCCACGCGGCAGGCGAGTATCCAGCAGGCCGGGGTCGAAGCTGACAAAGCGGCCGTCAAAACCCAGCGCCTTGTCGTCAATCAGGTACTGCCCCTTACCCTGGAAACGGCCTACCCCGGTACGCAGCAGCAGGTCGTCCAGCTTGACGCGGCGCGGCTTGTCGGCCAGCGCAACGCGGCTTTCCACCGCCAGCTTGCCGCTGGCCAGCTTCAGGGCCAGTGCGGGGAGCGCCGGGCTGCCGCTGATCCCTACCGTACCGGAGACCTTGTGCGCCGGCAGGCTGCTATCTACGGCCTGGCTGTCCAGCCCGGTCAGGCCCAGCTGCAGCGCCAGCGCCGTGGCACTGGCCTGGCCGCGCAGTGTGGCCTGGCCACCGGCCAGCTGCGCGGTCAAGCCGGGCAGCTGCAAGGTGTCTTTATGGATACGGAAATCGCCCCACAGCAGCGACAGCGGAAGGCGCTTGGCCGAGAAAGCGCCCGGCTGGCTGTTTACCAGGCTGAGGCCACCGGCCACGGTGTCGGCATCCTGCGGGGTCAGCTGTACCGACAGCGCCAGCGCGGCCTGCGGCCAGGCGGGCTGGAAGGCTTGCGGGTTAATGCCGCCGACACGCAGATCCAGCTGGCGCAGGCGGCGCAGCGGGGTCACGTCGAACGGTGCCAGCTTGCCGTTCAGCGCAATCAGCAGGCCGCGCGCGGTCACCTCGCCCTGCAGCTGCGGCAGCAGCAGGCTGCCGCTCATGCCGAGCTGGCCTTGTGTCGCCACGCCTTCCAGCCGGCCTTGGTAATGTACCTTGCCCTGCAGCGCAAAGGGCGAGGCGTCGCCCAGCGCCAGCTGCCCGCCCAGTGCGCCCCAGGGGCTCCCCAGCTGCGCGAGCTGCAGCTGGTGCTGCGCGCCCTGGTAGCGGTAGCTGGCCTGCAGGCCGTGTAGCTGCAGCTTTTGTGCCGGCAGCTGCAGCTGCGCCAGGCTCAGGCTATCCAGCCGGATGGCCAGCGGCAGGCTCAGGTCGGTGGGCGGCTGTGCCGGCTTGGGCTGCGGGTCGGGGCGGCTTTGCCAGCTGACCGTACCCAGCGCCAGCTGGCGGATATGCAGCTGGCGCTGCCACAGCGCCTGCGGCTGCCAGTCCAGGGCTAGCCGACTGATGGCCAGCTGGCTGTCGGGTGTTGTCCAGCGCAGGTCTTGCAGGCTAAATCCCTGCCACAGCGTGCCCTGTACGCGGCCAACCTGCAGTTGGCCGGCGCTCAGTTGGCCAGCCCAGCGCCAGAGCGTGGCAAAGCCGGCCGGCGTGGCGGTAAACCACCAGCCGCTGGCGCCCAGCAGCAAGAGCGGCAACAAACTCAGCAGCCAGAACAGCCGCCCCAGCTGGCGGCGGCGCGGCAGCGCCGGCATGGTGTCTTCTGGCGGGGTATCGGGGGTGGGGTGTTGCGGGTTCAAAATGCCAATCCCAGGTTCAGGTTCCAGCGCCAGCGGTGGTCGCGCTCGCCGCGGGCGATATCAAAGGCCAGCGGTGCAATGGGGGTCAGCCAGCGCGCACCGGCCCCCCAGCCCTTGGCGACGCGCACGTCCTGCCAGCTGTTGGCCGCATCGCCAGCGTCGTAAAACAGGGCGGCACGCCAGTCGCGCGTGACCGCGTACTGGTATTCCACGCTGGCGGTGGCCATCACACGCCCGCCGCTGATGGTGCCATTGCTATCGTCCACGCCCAGGCTCTGGTAGTTGTAACCGCGCACGCTGTTCACACCGCCAGCCTTGAACAGGCGCGAGGCGGGTACTTCGGTGCTGTCCTGCGCCCAGACCTGGCCGGCCTCCACCCGGGTGACCAGCGTGCTGCGGGTCAGGAAGGCAGGCGTCCAGTAGTTGGACAGCCGCAGGTAGGCGCGATTAAAGCGGGTATCGCTGGCCACATTGCCTACCGTGGTGGCCGCTTGCGCTTCAATCATGTAGCCGCGCCCGGGGCGCAGGGCGTTGTCGATGGCGCGTTGCGTCCAGCCATACGACACGATAATGGCGCGGTTATCACGGGTAAGGGTGTTGGCCAACACCTCTTTTTCCACCAGGTATTCCAGCCCCAGCCGCGATTCGATATTGCCGACCTGGCGGATGCGGAACACCCCCGCCTCGTTGGTATCGGTCACGGTATTGTCGGCTTCGGTATGGCGGCGGCTCAGGTTGATTGCGTGGGAGTAGCCGCTGCCGGTGCGCGGGAAACCCAGACCCAGGTCCAGGCGCTGGCGGCTTTTTTTCCAGTCGTACACCACCGAGCCTGTATAGCCGCGCTTGAAAATATTGTAATGCTCATAGCCCAGGCGTACGCCGGCGCCATCGCCACTGCTGTAGTTCAAGCCGGTATCCAGCTTTTGCCGCTGCATTTCGGTGACGCTCACCTGCACCGGCACGCGGTCGTCCTGCCGCGCTTCCCACAACGGTGCCACCACCACATTGCTGTAGTGGCTGTCGCGCTCCAGGCTGGCCTGGTAGTCCAGAATGTCGGCCTGCTTGTAGGGGCCGCCTTCGCGAAAGTTGGCCTGGCCGCGTATCACCTGCTCGGGGTAACGCTGCGCGCCCTGGATCTGCAGCGGGCCGTAGCTGATGCGCGGGCCGCTATCTATGACCACGTTCAGCTCGGCGCTGTGCCTGGCAGGGTCGATGTCGGCGCGGGCGCTGGTAATCTGTGCCAGCGGGAAACGCTCCAGCAGCAGTGGGCGCAATACGCCTTTTTTGCTGCTGTCCCAATCGTCCTGGCGAAACTGGCCGCCGATGGGTAGCACCCACTCGGCCAGCGCGGTACTGATGAAGCGCCCGTAGTCTGGCTCCTGCCGCACCGGCCCTTGCAGGGTCACGTTCACGTCGTACACGATCACCGGTTCCCCCGGGTCCAGCTGCACGCGTAGGGTATTACCCTCTCGCTGCACGGTAGCCTTGGCTGCAAAGTAGCCTTCGGTTTCCAGCAGTTTTTTGACCTCGTCCGGCGTGCTGGCAATCATGGCCTGCAGGTCGCTTTCCTGCAGCGCCTCGTCCTCGCGCAGTTGTGTTAAATCCAGATTGTTTTGCAGCAGGGTTTTCAGGCTGTCAGGCGCAACAATTTCTACCTGATAGTCCAGCGCGGACCAGGCAGACGGGGAACTCAAGGCAAGCAATAGCAGGGCGCGGCGCATGATGACAGACGGGGGGTGAGCAGGACGCTCCATGTTAGAGCAGATGACAGTTAAAACAAAACTACTGGCACGGCGATATTGCCATATCGGCAATTTTCGATAATTTACAATTAGCTTTTCGGCGATAAACTGCGCCCTCTCTCACTAACAGCCCCAGACCATGGCAAAGGAGCCCTATGTCTACCCTGCTGTCACGCGTGGCGCTGATCGTGCGCGACTACGATGAGGCCATTGCCTGGTTTACCAGCAAACTGGGCTTTAGCCTGCTGGAAGATACCCCGCAAGGCGACAAACGCTGGGTGGTGGTGGCCCCGCCTGGTGGCAGCTGTGCGCTGCTGCTGGCCCGTGCGGCCAACCCTGGGCAAGCCGGCTTTATCGGTAACCAGGCCGGCGGGCGGGTATGGCTGTTTCTGGAAAGCCGCGATTTCTGGCAGGACTACCAGCGCATGTTGGCCGCAGGGGTCCATTTTTGCGAAACCCCGCGCACGGAAGACTACGGCACGGTAGCCGTGTTTGAAGACCTGTACGGCAACCGCTGGGACTTGCTGCAGCTGCACACCGCGCCACCCACACCAGCGTAAGCCGGCAGACGGTACCGCCGCCCGGCTGGTACACCACAGCGAGGCAAACGTTGGCCGCGCAAAAAACAAAGCCCGGCGGGGCATCAAGCCACGCCGGGCGCCTGCCCCATGCGGTATCAGTCCAGCAGCTTGGCCGGAATATTACCGCCGTTGGCGGCCAGCTTCTGCAGCACGGTCTTGTGCAGCCAGGTGTTCATCTGGGCAGAGTCGGCCAGCTTGTCGGCCGGGCAGCCCAGCTCCTGTGCCAGCGCCTTGCGCTCGGCCAGGCTGCTATCCAGCCCCAACAACTTGAGCAGATCCACAATCGACGTTTGCCAGTTCAGCGGCTCGGCATGGCTGGCGGCACGGCTGGACAGCTGCGCTACCACATCAATCACGGTAATGGCCGTTACCGGTGGCGCGGCCACCACTGCAGCCGGGGTGGCCACGGCGGCGGCGGCCGGAGCGGGGGCAACGGCTGGCTTGACCGCAGGAGCGGGGGCCGGGGTGGCGGGTTTATCATCGCCCATGCCCAGTGTGGACATGATCTTGCCAAAAATGCTCATGGTGTTTCCTTCCGGTGTTGAAGAAAGCCTGGCCTGCACGGACAGATCGCCCGACAGACCCGTGTGGCCCGCATTGCGCGCCACATCGCAGTGCAGCATCACCAATGCCTTGCATGGCAGCAAGCCACAACACCATAGAACACCGTATGCATAGAACGAATTGGCCAAGCTATGCGCTGTATACGCTGCCAGGGCAGGCACCACCGCACAACAAGCCATGCTTCATGCCATCGGGCTTGAATGTGGCAATAACGGTCAGCCCCGGCAACCTCAACGCTGATAGCGCAGCGCTTGCCCTTCCAGCTCCATGATCAGCGTCTCGCCCTCCACCCGCAGGTTAGCCTGGCGAAAGGCCTGTGGCAGCACATACGCCGTGTCATCTACCGCAAAGGCCGCAATACGCGCGCTACTGCGCTCCGGCGGCAGCGCCAGCCACTGCAATGCTGCTTGGCTGCCAGCACGGCGTAGCCCTACCCGCACCCAGCTGTCGCCCGCAGGCGCGGCCACATGCGCATCGCCGTTACGGTCGGTAACTGCCTGTAGCGTCTGGCCGCTTTGGCCAACAAAGTGCACGTCTACCCCGCTCATCGGCCCGACATTCGGCATGCCCACAATGGCCACCCAGCGGCCCGCTGCCGGGGACTTGCGTATGTTCAACTCGTCTTCACGGAACAGGCGGTACGTCGGCTCCGCCTCTGGCGAGCTGGTGCGCAGCTGCACCTTGTCACCCTGGCGCTGCCAGCGCCCCTGGGCAAAACGGTCTACCGCGCCGTAGCTGATCATCCACTGGAAGCCGCCATCCGGCCGTAGTACCAACTCGGAACCCACCTCGCGCACGCCGCTCAGGTAGTAATGCCCGGCTACCTCACCCGCCTGCGCCGCAGCGGCCAACACCAGCAAGGCCGCGCCTAACCACTTTTTCATCTGTGTCTCCCTATATCAGCCCCGGATTATGCCAATAAACTGGCACCGCTGCGGCCCACATTCTGCAACACTTGAAACTGTGCTGCCTGCACCGATATGCAGGGCAGACCGTTTTGAGCGCACCGCCATGACCACCACCACCGCCCTGCTCCTGGTATGTCCGCATTGCCACGCCATCAACCGCCTGCCCGCTACCCGCCTGGGCGAAGCGCCCAACTGCGGCCAGTGCCACCAGCCGCTCCTGCACGGCCAGCCAGTAGCGCTAAACGTGGACAACGCCGAACGCCACCTGACACGTAACGATATACCGGTGGTGGTGGATTTCTGGGCGCCATGGTGCGGCCCCTGCCAGATGATGGGCCCGGCCTTTGCCCAGGCCGCCGCGGCCATGCCCCAGGTGCGCTTTGCCAAAATCGATACCCAGACGGAAACCACGCTGGGGCAGCGCTTCAACATCCGTAGCATCCCCACGCTGATCCTGTTTGTGAATGGCCGGGAAGTACAACGCCAGGCCGGGGCGATGGATGCGGCCAACATCCAGCGCTGGGTGCTGGCCGGCCTGCGACAAGCCCGATAGCTGGCCGCCTGGATAAACCCGCAGCACTGTCGTCTACCGCACCACGAGGATAATGACGATAGGGATTAAAGCATGGCGTAAAGCACCAGGATCGTTCTTTTCCATACCAGCTTGCCTGGCCGGGCTGTCCAGAGCCGCGCTACCGTGTGGCAACGCACGGCGTCCGCGATGCTTGTCACGCTGATGAACAGCCGGTAGCAGCCCGCCTGAAACGCCCGCGACCGTATCTGCACACCGACCCGCTCCATCTCTTCTGGCCGCCTCTTGGCGGCGCCCCGCGCTTTCACACACAGCGCATGGCGACCTTCGCCACGATCCGCCATCGGCAAGCTTGCACTGCCAGTCGTGCAGAAAGCGCCCACCACCCGGCCACAAACAGATGCCTCCAGAAACAGCCCGGCACGGCCCTATCCAGCCAGGCCAGCGGCCAGCAAGACCCACCATGCTGGGTCTATAAGGTGATGTTGCATGGATTAATTTGTTTCAGTTTAAATAATGTGCTTATTTTTATACATTTTATTGAAATGTATCTATTCGTTTTCTAGGCTGAAATACAAAACAACACACGAGCCACTCCTGGAGAACCTGCATGAAACTCAAAAACATCGCTCTCGCCTGCTCTCTGGCCCTGCCCTTGTCCGCTATGGCCGCCAATTTGCTGATTTACGATTACCAAACAGATGGCGACGAGGCTGCAGGCCTCTCTTCGGTACAAACTGCGCAAGGCAACACGCCGACAACCATCGATATCAGTAGCAACAATGCCAGCTATACCCCGACAGGCTTGTCTTCCTACGGCCAGGTATGGGACCTGGGCGCAGCCAGCGCGATCACTGCGAACCAGCGCACTGCCTATACCAGCTATCTTAACGGCGGCGGCACACTGTTTCTGATGGGAGAAAATGCCGGTTTTGGCACCACGCGCAATGCCGCGATTGTCGAGTTCATCGCCAGCCTGGGTGGCGGTACACTCGGTGCGGTTACCGAGTCTGGTTTTGCCGCAACCACCGTTAATGAAGCGTTTCGTATCAATAATCAGACCCCTAGCGTAACGTTACCTTATAGCGGCCTCTTCCCCTCCGCCGGTACGGGTACCTGCATCACAAGCGACTGCGCAGCCGTTGCCTGGGGGGTAGGTACCCTGGCCAATGCACCTACCGGTACCGTGATTTCGGTGCTGGATGTGAATTTCCTGCAAACCAGCTTTCTGGATAACCCCAGCTACCCAGGCATCAGCGATTTTGTGAAAAACCTGATCGCCTACCTGGCGCAACAAGGTGAAATCGCCAGCGGCGGCGGGGGTAGCGGTTTGCGCGTGCTGGTGGCCAGTAACAATACCAATAACAACCCGGCGTTTGGTGCGGCAGCCGTGATCGATGCCAACTCGAATCTGCTGGCCATCTTTACCAATGCCAATCTGTCTGGTGACAAAGCAGTATCCGACGCGGCTTCGCAAGTACTGCCCCTGCTCACGGGTGGTTCCATGGCAGCCACCGGCAATGCCCTGGCCGGCATTAACCGGGTCATCCAGTCGCGCCTGGGTTCCGGCCGCGGCTTGTCCTCTGGCGAGCACTTCTTTGGTGACAAATATGTCTGGGTAAAACCGTTTGGCTCCTGGGCCAAACAGCACGACCAGCAAGGTGTGTCGGGCTTTAAATCCACCACCACAGGTCTGGCCTTTGGTGTAGATGGCAGCCTGAACGACAAGCTCCGCCTGGGTATCGCCTCGGCCTATGCCAACGCCAGCGTGGACAGCAATTCGTCGATCGCCAAGCAAAGTGCCGATGTGGATGTGTTCCAGCTGGTGGCTTATGGCAGCTATAACCTGTCTGCCAATACCGACCTGAACTTCCAGGCAGATGTGGGGCAGAATAGTAATAAAGGCCAGCGCCGGATCGCCTTTACCAGTACCACGGCAGAATCCAGCTTCCGCAGCTACACCAGCCACCTGGGTGCCAGTCTTGATCGTGCCTACCAGCTAAACGCGAAAACCACCCTTACCCCGTCGCTGCGCGCGGATTACACCTGGATCAAGGATAAAGCCTACCGGGAATCTGGCGCAGGCTTGCTGAACCTGAACGTAGACAGCCGTGACAGTGAAGAGCTGGTACTGGGGCTGGATGGCAAACTCAGCCATCAGCTGAATGACCATACCAGCGTAGCGGCCAACCTGGGCGTGGGGTACAACACCATGGCCAAACGCTCCAGCATTACTGCCAGCTTTGCCGGTGCCAGTAGCGCGGCCTTTACCACCTACGGTCTGGACCCGGACCCGTGGACTGCGCGCGCCGGGCTGGGTATCACCCACGTCACCAGTCAGGGGACGGAAATTACCCTGCGCTATGATGCCGAACACCGCGAGGCTTTCCTGAACCAGACGGCATCGCTCAAAGCACGCTGGTCTTTCTAAACACCCAGGCAAACCGGCCACAGCCCTAGGCGCTGTGGCCGTTGCCGTTTACCTTGCCGCTCATGAATGCTCGCTCTGCGCTGAAACACCTTTTGACCTGCGTGCTGCTGCCAAGCCTGGCAGCCTGCCAGAGCCTGCCGGACCTGGCCATGCGCACAGATACCGCACAGCAACTGGCCAAGGCCAAAGGCTGGCAAGCCATCACCCTGTCCAGCACGGCGTTTACCCTGCAAGGCTTCGGGCCGACCCCCGCCAGGACGTTTCAGACGCTCAGCATCTACATAGAAGGCGACGGCTTGGCCTGGCTCTCTGCCACACAGCCTTCGTTCGACCCTACCCCGCTAAACCCGCTCGCCCTGCAGCTGGCGCTGGCCCAGCCACAAGGCCAGGCAGCCTATCTGGCGCGGCCATGCCAATACCAGGCCAGGCCAGACCCGCGGTGCCAGATGCCATACTGGACCAACGCCCGCTTTGCCAACAACACGGTCGATGCCACCGACCAGGCCATCAGCCAGCTCAAGGCACGGTACGGTGCCACGCGGTTAATACTGGTAGGCTACTCAGGTGGCGGCGCCATCGCCACGCTGGTGGCTAGCCGCCGGCAGGACATAGCCGCCTTGGTCACCGTAGCCGGTAACCTGGAAACACAGCAATGGGTGGCGCACCACCGCCTCACCCCGCTGGACGGCTCGCTGAACCCGGGAGACGTCGCCGCCGCACTTCTCGCCACCCCGCAGTGGCATCTGGTGGGGCAGCAGGATGAGGTGATGCCCGCACAGATTGCCCGGGCCTTCGCCCAACGGGCACCCGCCAGGCAGCAATCCATCATGGTGATGCCCGGCGTGGACCATACCTGCTGCTGGGCCGAACAATGGCCAGCGCTGTGGCGCAGCCTGGCACGCCATAGCGTGCTCGGCCAGCCCTGACAGACACCCGCAGCGGTACGGCTTGCCAGCATGCAAAAAGGGCAAGCCCGTGGGCTTGCCCTTGTTTATTACAGATACGCCAGCAACAGCCCGCCATCACGCCGCCAAGCTGTGCCTCGTCATACCGTTCCGCTTACTTTCTTAGCAGTATAAGACCTTTGCACAAGCGGCCACTATCCGGGCAAAGTAACGCTTCATGTTCTACGAAATAGCCCGTACGCACCAGCTGCTCCATCACATCATTAACTGCCTGGGCGGTGTCTTTCAGTCCGGCAAAGTGGTGGCGTATGAAAAAATCGAGCGAATTCGGTTTGCTGTGCTCCGAGATAATTACCTGCTGTTGCCCCTGGATAATGTGCGCCATACCGTTAAACATCATAAATCCAGCGAGCAAGCGGGCATCGAACTGGCGGTTATTATCGTGAGGCAAAGTAATCAGATCGTTCATCATTTGTTCACTCCAGAAGTATTAGGAAACGGGGCGTCCACCGCATCCCCTCCATTGACAGGGAAATGTAACGAAACGGTAGCGCCTCGTGACTTCAGCTCGCTGATGATTTCATCTATCGAAGCATCCTGCAGGCTAACGACACATGTATCCGTCACGGATGGTTGGCCTTCAACTGTGAAGACGCTCAATAACGCTTGGTAGGTCGATGCCGACGGTCTGGCAAACTCACCACACTCTGGCTCTTCGTAGCGCCTTGGCATAACTGGATGAATGCCGGCAAGCTTGGCCAAAGCAGCTCGGCTCAAACCTTTAGCAAGCCGTGCCTCTTTGAGTGCACGCGGGAAATCCTTGGAATCGGGCAGTGGTAGCATCGAAAACTTTCAATACTTGGTATGAATATATACCCAGCATAATACATCTTCAATTTCACAAATTCAACCTAAAATTCACAAAAAGTTTCTTCTAGTTAATGAAAAGTGAACCTCAAAGTAACTTGAAGTGAGAGATTGTTATAAAAATAACAAGGGCAAGCCCGTGGGCTTGCCCTTGTTACCTTGCCGTGCGGCCAACGTTGGCCGCAGGCGCGGGGTTTACTTCTTGCGTTGCGGCGGCAGGTCAGTGCAGCTGCCGTGTGCCACTTCGGCGGCCATGCCGATGCTCTCGCCCAGGGTCGGGTGAGCGTGGATGGTCTTGCCGATGTCGGTGGCGTCGCAGCCCATTTCGATCGCCAGGCAGATTTCGCCCAGCATGTCGCCGGCGTGGGTACCCACGATGGCGCCGCCGATCACCTGATGGGTCTCGGCATCGAAAATCAGCTTGGTGAAGCCTTCGTCGCGACCGTTGGCGATGGCGCGGCCGGAGGCAGCCCACGGGAACACCGCTTTTTCGATCTTGATGCCGTCACGCTTGGCGCTCTCTTCGGTCACGCCTACCCACGCTACTTCCGGGTCGGTGTACGCCACGCCCGGAATCACGCGGGCGTCGAAGTAGGCTTTGTGGCCAGCGCAGTTTTCTGCTGCCACGTGTGCCTCGTGCACCGCCTTGTGTGCCAGCATCGGCTGGCCAACGATGTCGCCGATGGCGTAGATGTGCGGCACGTTGGTGCGCTGCTGCTTGTCTACTTCGATAAAGCCACGGTCGGTCACGGCGATGCCGGCGTTTTCCGCCCCGATCAGCTTGCCGTTCGGCGCGCGGCCGGCGGCGACCAGTACCAGGTCGTAACGCTGCGGCTCGGCAGGGGCTTTGGCGCCTTCAAAGGTCACGTAGATGCCGTCTTCACGGGCGTCCACTGCCACGGTTTTGGTGCCGGTCATGATGTTGTCGAAGCGATGGGCGTTGTACTTTTCCCATACCTTCACCAGATCACGGTCCGGGCCTTGCATCAGGCCGTCCATCATTTCCACCACGTCCAGGCGCGCGCCCAGGGTGGAATACACGGTACCCATCTCCAGACCGATGATGCCGCCACCGATCACCAGCATTTTGCCAGGCACGGTTTTCAGCTCCAGCGCGCCGGTGGAATCCACGATGCGCGGGTCTTGCGGGATGAACGGCAGGTTCACCACGCGGCTACCGGCGGCGATGATGGCGTTCTTGAACTTGATCACCTGCTTGGCACCAGTCTTGTCCTGGCCGCTGCCTTCGGTGGTTTCCACTTGCAGGTGGTACGGGTCCAGGAACTGGCCGACACCGCGCACCACTTGCACCTTGCGTGCCTTGGCCATGCCGGCCAGGCCACCGGTGAGTTTGCCGATGACTTTTTCCTTGTAGCCACGCAGCATGTCGATGTCGATTTCCGGCGCGGCAAACTTGATGCCGTTAGCGGCCAGGTGTTTCACCTCGTCGATCACCGCGGCGTTGTGCAGCAGCGCTTTGGACGGGATGCAGCCCACGTTCAGGCACACGCCGCCCAGGGTGGCGTAGCGCTCTACCAGCACCACTTTCAGGCCCAGGTCGGCCGCGCGGAAGGCGGCGGAGTAGCCGCCTGGGCCGGCGCCCAGCACCAGTACGTCGCACTCGATGTCGGCAGCACCACCATGGCTGGCGGCCACCGGGGCCGCTACCGGCGCGGCTGCGGGGGCAGCGGCTGGCGCAGCAGCAGCCGGGGCGGCCGCTGGTGCAGGGTTGGCCGCAGCAGCGGCGCCAGCGGCTTCGATCACGACAATAACGTCGCCTTCGGAGATCTTGCCGCCTACGGCGGTACGCACTTCTTTCACCACGCCGGCTTGTTCGGCCGGAACTTCCATGGTGGCTTTGTCGGTTTCCAGCGTGATCAGGCTGTCGTCTTTGGCAACGGTGTCGCCTACTTTCACGAACACTTCGATCACGTCCACATTGCTGTGGCCGCCGATGTCCGGCACTTTCAGTTCAATCAGATTGCTCATGGTTTTCCATCCGCAATGGCGGGCAGGCTGGCCGCGGCCAACCTGCGCCAGGCATGATTACAGGATCAGGCGACGTACGTCGGACAGCAGCTTGCCCAGATACACGGTGAAGCGGGCCGCAGCGGCACCGTCGATCACGCGGTGGTCAAAGGACAGCGAGAGCGGGCACATCAGGCGCGGTGCGAACTCTTTACCGTTCCATACCGGCTTGATCTGCGACTTGCACACACCCAGGATGGCCACTTCCGGCGCATTCACGATCGGGGTGAAGCTGGTGCCGCCAATGCCGCCCAGGCTGGAGATGGTGAAGGTAGCGCCTTGCATGTCGGTAGGTTTCAGCTTGCCGTCGCGCGCCAGCGCGGACAGCTCGGTGAGTTCCTTGGCGATCTGCTTGATGCCCTTCTGGTCCACGTTCTTGATCACCGGTACCACCAGGCCATTCGGCGTGTCGGCCGCAAAGCCGATGTGGTAGTACTGCTTGAGCACCAGATTATCGCCGTCCAGCGAGCTGTTGAAGGCAGGGAACGCCTTCAGTGCTTCGGCGGCGGCCTTGATGATGAAGGCCAGCGGGCTGATCTTCAGGCCAGATTTTTCCCACTCTTTGCCGATGGTCTTGCGGAAGTCTTCCAGCTCGGTGATGTCGCACTCGTCGTTGAATGTAACGTGCGGGATCATCACCCAGTTGCGGCTGAGGTTGGCACCCGAGATTTTCTGGATGCGCGACAGCGGCTTGGTTTCGATCGGGCCGAACTTGGCAAAGTCCACCTTCGGCCACGGCAGCAGGTCCAGACCCACGCCACTGCCAGCCGGTGCGGCAGCAGCCGGTGCCAGCGCAGCCGGGTTTTGCAGCACGGCTTTCACGAAGCCCTTCACGTCCTCTTCGACGATACGGCCTTTGCGGCCGGAGCCCTTCACCTTGGACAGGTCCACACCCAGCTCACGCGCCAGCTTGCGTACCGACGGGCCAGCGTGCGATTTGGCAAAACCGGCTTCGTTGAACGCAGCAGCCACAGCGGCCGCTACCGGGGCCACCACAGGTGCAGCAGCCGGGGCGGCTACCGCGGCGGGCGCGGCAGCGGGGGCCGGGGCAGCCACGGGCGCAGGGGCGGCAGCAGCCGGTGCAGCAGCGGCGCCAACGCCTTCTACCACCACGATCAGGTCGCCTTCGCTGGCCTTGTCGCCTACTTTTACTTTCACTTCTACCACGCGGCCTGCGGCGGTGGCCGGCACTTCCATGGTGGC
>JAIXTB010000126.1 GCA_027484385.1 Neisseriaceae bacterium
CATGGGCGACGCCAACGCCAGCATCCCCACGCCGCAGCCGGTGCATTACCGGCCGATGTTCGGTGCCTACGGCGGCGCCATTGCCGCCGGCAGCGTCACCTTTGTGCCGCATGCGGCGCTTGCCGCCGGCGTGGGCGACGCGCTGGGGCTGAAAAAGCGGCTGGTGGCGGTGCAAGGCTGCCGCAACGTGCAGAAAACCGACCTGATCCACAACGACTACCTGCCGGTAATCGAGGTAGACCCGCAAAACTACCAGGTGCGTGCCGACGGCCAGCTGCTGTGGTGCGAGCCAGCCAGCGTGCTGCCGATGGCGCAGCGCTACTTTCTTTTCTAAGGGGACACCATGCTGGTATTGCGACAACACGCCAGCGGCGGCCAGCCTGCCGACGAGCTGGTGCTGGATTTTGACCGCCGCTGCAAAACCCGGCTGCTTACCCGCAGCGCCGCCGGTGAAGAAGTGGGTGTGATGCTGCCGCCGGGCAGCCCGCCGCTGCGCCATGGCGACCTGCTGCTGGCCGACGACGGCCGCTGCGTGCGCGTAGTGGCCGCCGCCGAGCCGCTGCTGCACGTGGCCTGCCACGACGCGGTGACGCTGGCGCGCGCGGCCTACCACCTGGGCAACCGCCACGTGAAAGTAGAAGTCGGCGCCGGCTGGCTGCGCCTGCTGCAAGACGACGTACTGGCCGACATGCTGCAGCAAATGGACCTGCAGGTGGAAAGGTTGGCCGCAGGCTTTTCGCCGGAGCACGGTGCCTACGGTGGCGGCCATCACCATTCGCACGGCCAGGAAGCGGCGTTTCACTACGCGCCGAAAATCCACCAGTTCGAGGGGCAGCCATGAGCGGCACCGCCACCCGCCTGCAGCTGCTGCGCCTGGCCAGCCCCGGCCTGCCCATTGGCGGCTACAGCTACTCGCAGGGCATGGAAACCGCGCTCGACCTGGGCCTGGTACACGACGAAACCACGGCGCGGCACTGGCTGGCCGACCTGCTGGCCGGCCCGCTGTCACAGTTTGACGGCGCCATGTTGGCCGCCTGCTGCCGTGCGGCAGCCGATGGCGATGTGGCCGCCCTGCAGCGCCTTAACGCGCAGCTGCTGGCCAGCCGCGACAGCCGCGAGCAGGTACTGGAAAGCACGCAGATGGGCTACTCGCTGCGCCAGCTGCTGCTGGGCCTGCCCGAAGGCGGCGACGCTGCCCTGTGGCCGGCCGGCGAGCCGTTAAGCCTGCCGGTTGCCTGGGCACTGGCCGCCCGCTGCCTGCAATTGCCGGGCGAGCAGGCGCTGGAAGCCTGGCTGTGGGGCTGGCTGGAAAACCAGATCATGGTGCTGATGAAAGCCATGCCCATGGGGCAGAGCGCCGGCCAGCGCCTGATCTCCAGCCTGCTGCCCGAGCTGGCCACCGCCGCCGCCCGCGCCTGGCAGCTGCCGCAAGACGACATCAGCAATTTTGCCCCCCTGTACGCCTGGGTGGCCCAGAAACACGAAACCCAATACAGCCGGTTGTTCCGGTCTTGACCCGATAAAAGGACACAGCATGAAACAGGCAGCATTACGCGTCGGCATCGGCGGCCCGGTGGGCTCCGGCAAGACCCACCTTACCTGGGCGCTGTGCACCGCGCTGCGCGACAAATACAACGTGGCGGCGGTCACCAACGACATCTACACCCAGGAAGACGCGCAGTTTCTGGTGCGTAACGAAGCGCTAGCGCCAGACCGCATCATCGGCGTGGAAACCGGCGGCTGCCCGCACACCGCCATCCGCGAAGACGCCTCCATCAACCTGGAAGCCGTGGCGCGGCTGAACGCCCGCCACCCTGGTCTGGATGTGATCTTCATCGAAAGCGGCGGCGACAACCTGGCCGCTACCTTCAGCCCCGAGCTATCCGACCTCACGCTGTATGTGATCGACGTGTCCGCCGGCGACAAAATCCCGCGCAAAGGCGGCCCCGGCATCTGCAAAAGCGATCTGTTGGTGATCAACAAGATCGACCTGGCGCCACTGGTAGGCGCCTCGCTAGAGGTGATGGACCGCGACGCCAGCAAGATGCGCGGCGAGCGGCCGTTCATCTTCTCCAACCTCAAAAGCGGCCACGGCCTGGCCGACATCATCCGATTCATCGAAGAAAAAGGCATGCTCACCCTGAATGCCGAAGGAGCCCACCATGCGTAAACCCCTGTTATTTGTCCTGCTGGCTACTGCGGCGGGCCTCGCCCAGGCCCACACCGGCCACGGCGCCGACGGCTTTGCCCACGGCTTTGGCCACCCGTTCTCCGGCCTGGACCACCTGCTGGCCATGTTCGCCGTCGGCCTGTGGTCGGCCCAGCTGGGCGGCCACGCCCGCTGGCAAGGCCCGGCGCTATTCGTGCTGATGCTGGCAGCTGGTGGCGCACTGGGCGCAGCCGGTATCGCCCTGCCATGGCTGGAAAGCGGTATTGCGCTATCGGTATTGTTAAGCGGCCTGCTGGTGGCCGCGCTGGCGCGCCCGCCACGCCTGCTTGCCATGGCCGCCATCGCTGGCTTTGCGCTGTACCACGGCGTGGCCCACGGCCTGGAAATGCCGGCTGACGCCAGCGGTGCCGCTTACGCCGCCGGTTTCATGCTGGCCAGCGCCCTGCTGCACATCGCCGGTGTGGCCGTAGGCCAGGGCACGCTGCGCAGCGCCATGCTACTGCGCGCGCTGGGTGCCGCCATCGCCGCATCGGGCGCGCTGTTGCTGGTGGGCACGCTATAACGGCCAGGCGGCCAAGGTGACGCGTAGCCCGGATAAGCCAACGGCGCATCCGGGGATGGGCTAGGCTACATTTTGTCCACCCTGCAGAAGGGTGCGCCGTCTTTACCATTGCGGCCAACGTTGGCCGCAATGCCATCTACAGGGTCACGGTGCAGCGGTAACAAAAGGGCAAGCCTGCGGGCTTGCCCTTTTGTCATGGGGAGGTGGTATGTTAAATGGGCATGCCATGTAGGTTGGCGCTGAGCGCAGCGAAGCCCAACGTTCACCGTGCAAAACAGGATAGTTGCTTGAGGCCGATAAGATGAAGCCCAGCGTTTACCACCACAGGGAAGCAGGGCAATGCATTATCGGCGTAGCCTAGTGGCCGGCGGCACCTGGTTTTTCACCGTCAATCTGGCCGACCGCCACCAGGATTACCTGATTCGCCATATTGATGTTTTGCGACAGGCCATCAGGCAGACACGCAGCCGCCACCCGTTCGAAATAATTGCCATGGTGGTATTGCCAGGCCATCTGCACGCCATCTGGACCCTGCCGCCTGGCGATGCTAATTACCCGCGACGCTGGGCGCTGATCAAGTCTGTGTTTTCACGCAGTTTGCCCCAAACCGAATTTATCCGCGAAAGCCGCCTGGCCAAGCGATAGCGTGGTATCTGGCAGCAACGTTATTGGGCGCATCAATTTCGCGATGAAGCAGATTGGCAAGCGCACGTGGATTACAGCCATTTCAATCCGCTAAAGCATGGCTATGTGCAGCGTGTAGCCCGGATAAGCCAACGGCGCATCCGGGGATGAGCTGGCGCTATATTGCCCCGGATGCGGCTATGCCTTATCCGGGCTACGGTTTACGGGTTGTGGCACGGCATGTCTGCTTGAGTGCAGCGAAGCCCAACTACCACCGCATCAGACACAAACCGCCAACCATGAAAAAAGCCAGCCCTTGGGCTGGCTTTTGCGTGGTGGAGGTGGCGCTTAGCGCAGGCCCAGCACGTCTTGCATGTCGAACAGGCCGTGCGGTTTAGCGGCCAGCCAGCCGGCGGCGCGTACAGCGCCGTTGGCGAAGGTGGCGCGGCTGCTGGCTTTGTGGGTGATTTCCACGCGTTCGCCCAGGGCGGCAAATAGCACGGTGTGGTCGCCTACTACGTCGCCAGCGCGTACGGTGGCGAAGCCGATGGTGCCGGGGTCGCGTTCGCCGGTCACGCCTTCGCGGCCGTATACGGCGCAGTCTTTCAGGTCGCGGCCCAGCGCGTTGGCCACCACTTCGCCCATGCGCAGTGCGGTGCCGGACGGGGCGTCTACCTTGAAGCGGTGGTGGGCTTCGGTGATTTCAATATCGTAGCCTTCGTTCAGCACGCGGGCGGCCATGTCCAGCAGCTTGAAGGTGAGGTTCACGCCCACGCTGAAGTTGGCCGCAAACACGATGCCGATGTGCTCGCCAGCGGCCTGGATGGCGGCTTTGCCGGCGTCGTCGAAACCGGTGGTGCCGATGATCATCTGCACCTTGTGCTGTACGCAGGCGGCCAGGTATTGCAGGGTGGCTTCCGGGCGGGTGAAGTCGATCACCACGTGGGCGCCGTCCAGCGCGGCGGTAAAGTCGCTGCTGATTTTGACACCGGTGTCGCGGCCCATGAACAGGCCGGCGTCCTGGCCGATGAACGGCGATTCGGCGCGGTCGATGGCGGCGTGCAGGCGCGCGCCCGGGGTGGCAAGGACGGATTCGATCAGGGTGCGGCCCATGCGGCCTGCAGCGCCAACGATGACGATGTTCAAGGTGCTCATGCTTTATCTTTGTCCGGCATTAGGGTTGGTGTTATCCAGTGTCGGGCGCAGGGCAGGGAAGGCCTGGCCTTCGATACGGCTGACGACGTCTTTATCGAAATAGACGGTCAGGCGTTTTTCTTCGGTAGGTTTGCCCTGGCGTTCTATGCGGTAGGCGTAGTCCCAGCGGTCGCCGTGAAAAATATCGGCCAATAGTGGTGTGCCCAGCAGAAATTTTACCTGTGGGCGGGTCATGCCGGTTTTGACGCGGGAAACGGCATCTTCCGTTACATAATTGCCTTGTTGCACGTCCATCCGGTGTGCGGTCAGCCAGGTCGTGGGGTTAAACGAGCTGCAGGCGGACAGGAACAGGACTGCAATAAGGGGGAAAGACTTGAGCATCATAGCCATGGCGCCAGGGTCACAGTTGGGGAATCGGTGAAAAGGTTTTATCATACTGTAAGACCGCCAACCACGATATACATACACCACATGAACAAAGCCAGCCATTTGAAGGGGATCGGCCTGAAAGCCACCGGTCCACGCCTGCGTATTCTCGACCTGTTCGAGACCAGCGAAGACCGGCATATGTCTGCTGAGGACGTCTACAAGAAGCTGATCTCCGAGGATGCCGACATCGGCCTGGCCACCATTTACCGCGTGCTGACCCAGTTCGAGCAGGCGGGTATTCTGATTCGCCACCACTTCGAGTCGGGCAAAGCGGTGTACGAGCTGAACCAGGGCGGCCACCACGACCATATGGTGTGCTACCGCTGTGGCAAGGTGACCGAGTTTTTCGACCCGGAAATCGAAGCCCTGCAAAACCGTATTGCCGAGCAACACGGTTTCAAGATCAAGGATCACTCGCTCTATCTGTATGGCGAGTGCAGCGACTGCGCCAACTGCGAGCCTAAATACTTCAAGCGATGATCCCGGTACTGGGCGCCGCGCATGCCTTTCCGCCGGTAAGCCGTGCGCTGGCAGAGCCGGATGGCCTGCTGGCAGCTGGCGGCGATTTGTCTGCCGGCCGGTTGCTGGCGGCGTATCGCAGTGCTGTTTTCCCCTGGTTTTCCCCCGGCGACCCTATCTTGTGGTGGTCGCCATCCCAGCGCATGGTGCTGGAGCCGGCGCGGGTGCGTGTGACCCGCTCGTTGGCCAAGGCGCTGCGCAACCGCGCTTATCACATCACCATCAACCAGGCTTTTGACACCGTGATGCGCGCCTGCGCTGCGCCACGCGGTGGCCAGGCCGGTACCTGGATTACCGACGAGATGGTGGCAGCGTACGGCGAGCTGCACCGCCAGGGCTACGCGCATTCTTACGAGTGCTGGCAGGATGGCCAGCTGGCCGGCGGGCTGTACGGGGTGGCTGTTGGCCGCATGTTTTATGGCGAGTCCATGTTTCACCGCGCCACCGATGCCTCCAAAATGACCTTTGTCAGCATGGCGCGGCACCTGCACCGCCATGGTTTTGCCATGGTGGATTGCCAGATGTTTACGCCGCATCTGGAAAGCCTGGGTGCACAGCTGATCTCGCGTGACGAATTTATTGCTAGACTGGAAAAAGCCATCCATCTACCGCAGCCGCCAGGCATGTGGGAGGACGAATTCCGCCATGAGCCACCGCGATGACGCGATTGCCGTCGTGCACTTCTATGCCACGGCACCTTACCCCTGCAGCTACCTGGAAGGCCATCAGGCCCGTTCCCAGGTAGCCATCCCGGCCGATGCCATCGATGGCAGCGTGTACTCGCGCCTGGTGGGGCTGGGTTTTCGCCGTAGTGGCCACTTTACCTACCGCCCGTATTGCGATGACTGCCGCGCCTGTGTGCCGGTACGCCTGGCTGCGGCCGAGTTTCGCCCCAGCCGCAGCCAGCGCCGCGCGGCCAAGGCGCACGGTGCTTTGTCTACCCGCATCTTGCCGCTGGCGTTTTCCGACGAGCATTACCAGCTGTACTACCGCTACCAGCACGCCCGCCACGATGGTGGCGGCATGTCGGATGACGACCCGGTGCAGTACGCCGAGTTCATTCTGAAAAGCCGGGTGGATAGCTGGCTGGTGGAGTTCCGCGAGGACGGCGTGCTGCGCATGGTGAGCCTGATCGACCGGCTGGACGACGGCTTGTCGGCGGTGTACACCTTTTTCGACCCGGATGTACCCGGTGCGTCTTACGGCGTGTACAACGTGTTGTGGCAGGTGGAGCTGGCTTGCCACCTGGGTTTGCCGTATGTGTACCTGGGCTACTGGATCAA